>JANXUO010000626.1 GCA_025356245.1 Hymenobacter sp. | reverse complement strand
CCCGCACCACGCCCTTTCGGATAGTACCGGCCCGACGAAATTCACCAATCGCAAACCGCCCCGGCGCTGCGGTTCCGCCCGTACTTTGACCCGTCGTTGCCGAAACATTTCGCAGCATCCAGCCATCCGCATTCAAAACCCAACTCCTAAAAAATGCTCATTTCCATGACCGGCTTCGGCCAGGCCCACCGCGAAACCGACACCTACACGGCCACGGCCGAGGTCAAGTCGCTCAACTCCAAAACCCTCGACCTGAGCCTGCGCCTGCCGCGCTTCCTGCTGCCGCACGAACTCGAAATCCGCAACCTGCTGGGCAAGGCGCTGCTACGCGGCAAAATCAATTTCAGCCTCGACTACCTGCGCCCCGCCGCCACCCGCACCGCCCCGCCCCTCAACCGCGACGCCCTGCTCGCCGCCTACCACGAGCTACAGGCCGTGGCTACCACCCTGGGCCTGCCCACCACCGAGGCCACCCTGCTGGCCGCCCTGCGCCTGCCCGGCGTGCTGCCCACCCCCGCCGAGGCCCGCGAAGCCGCCCCCGACGCCGACACCCCCGACATTACCTGGCCCGAGTTGCAACCACTTGTACTGGAGGCCCTGGCCGCCATGCAGCAGTTTCGGCAGGACGAAGGCCGCACGCTCACCGCCGAAATCCTGGGCTACGTGGCCACCATCCGGCAGCAGCTCGTCCTCGTCGAGCAGCACGACCCCGCCCGCATTGCCCACGTGCGCCAGCGCCTCGCCGCCCACCTCGCCGAACTCAGCAGCCACGAGCACTTCAACGAAACCCGCTTCGAACAGGAAGTGCTTTACTACATCGAAAAGCTCGACATTGCCGAGGAAAAAGTGCGCCTCAGTGCCCACCTCGCTTATTTTGAGGAGGCTGCCTTGCAACCCGACGAGGCCGTGGGCAAAAAACTGGCCTTCCTGGCCCAGGAAATCGGCCGCGAAATCAACACCATCGGCTCCAAGGCCAACGACGCCACGGTGCAACACTTAGTGGTGGGAATGAAGGAGGAGCTGGAAAAGATAAAGGAGCAACTCAACAACATTCTGTAGCTGCAGCCAGCCCGCTTTTCGGCCAACGCCAAGCATCGGGCGACCAACCCACCAACCAGCCTGTCAAACTGGCCTGAGCTTGGATTTTTGCGCCATTTCGCTCGTTAAGGCCCACGAATCAGAGGTTGAAATAATTATTCTATTCCGCGAAAAAATAAATTTTTCAAAGATGGTGTGAGCCTGAATTCAAAAACACGAAAAAAAACACGACCTTTGTCTGACCGCAATAACTAACAGTAACTTTCTTCTTTTTAGCTTGTTACTACCATCCATAAACCAGCGTATTCTCGTATGCCAGGAAAACCGAGGCAAACTTTATGGCAGGAAGTTTGCAAATCCAGTTTTTGCACCTAACTTGGTTTCGTCATTTGCCCAGATTTGCTTGTTAAGATAGAGGTGTTTTTGTTTAACTGCTAACCGTAATACTGTCATGAAATCAACCTTACTGCTGTGTTTGCTGGGCCTGTTGCTCACTGCCGCCCGCCCCACCTCCGAAATTGAGCTGGTGAAAAAGCGCGTGCTCAGCGAGCGCGTCGAAATCCTCATTCCCAAAGGCTTTGAGGTGATGAGCGAGCAACAGCTCGATTTCGCCTACGGCAAGGCCGCCAGCCGCCCCAGCGTTATCTTCACCAACAACAACCTGGTGAGCCTGGCTTTCAACTATTCCGACAACGACTCCGACCAGGACATGGTGGACATTTACGCCGACTCGTTCGCCAAGTCCTACCACAAGCTCTACAAAGAAGCCACTTGGTTCGGCGAGGGCATCAAAAACATCAACAACCGCAAAGTAGGCTACCTCGAATTCATGAAGCCCGAAATGGGCCACGAGGTTTACACGCTGGTGTTTTTCACCGACGTGCAGGGCAAGCTCATGATTTGCACCTTCAACTGCGCCGACCGCCAGAAGCCCGAATGGGAGCCCATCGCCAAGCAAATTATGCTCTCGGTGAAAGCGAACGGGTAGTAAATTATAGCGCGAAATTCCGATTTCACGGCACAAAAAAGGTAGCCCGACTTCGGTTTGGCTACCTTTTTTGGTAGCTTACTTTTTTAACGCTGCCCCCTGCTCGTCCAGAAAGTCGCGCAGCAGGCCAAAGGCTCCCGCAAAGCCGGCCAGCGACAGGGCTTCGGGCCGGTCTTGCACGTCGTGGTAGGCAGGGCTGCCGCCGCGGGTATAAATAAAAAAGGCCGGTACGCCCGCTTCCGAAAACGGGAAATGGTCGGAGTTGGCGGCCCGGCCCCGGGCGGCCAGACTGGGCAGGTAGTGGTGGACGTTGTTGAGGGCCAGCAGCCGCTGGTAGGCGGCTTCGTGAATGCGGCCGTTAACCACGGTAGCGCCCGTTTCGCCGGTGCCCAGCAGGTCGAGGTTGAGCAGGAATTTGATGCGGGCCAGCGGCAGCAGCGGGTGCTGCACAAAGTAGCGCGAGCCCACGAGGCCCGCTTCTTCGGCGCCAAAAAGCAGGAACGCAATGGAATACCTGGGGCGGTTTTCGGGCCGGGCGTAGTGGGCGGCCAGCTCCAGGAGCAAGGCTACGCCGCTGGCGTTATCGTTGGCACCGGGGAAATAAACGGTTTTACCCATCATGCCCAAATGGTCGTAGTGGGCCGAGATAACGAGGAAGGAATCGGGTTGCGCGGTGCCGGGCAGCACAGCGGCGAGGTTTTGGGTGGGGTAGTTGCGGAGGAGCGTAGCATCAACGGCAACAGTTGTTTTGCCCACATTTACCGGCCAAGCCGACGCCAGTACTTCGAGTTGGGTTGCCGGGGACTGAATGTTTGCTAGCGAAGCTGTTAGCTTCGGCACCAGCACTATTTGATTGCGTCTTTCGAGGCGTTCTTGGGTTGCCGAAGGCAATTGCTTAAATCGAACTTTATCGCGTTCACGCAAAAGTATCGGGCAATTGATGCACGCCTTAGCCTTAACCCCCGGTGGGAGCAGCAAGTAGCGCCGGGCGGCGGCAGTGTCTTGAAAAATGAGTGTGTCGAGCGAAGAAATGCGGTTGGTAAAGTGCGCGGGAGCCGTTTCCGGGCTGGCAATGAAGTCGGTGCCAGCTACTAATTCTCTCGTTTTGGCGCCCCCGGATGCAGGCGCAATGCCTAAGCTCATCTTTCCCGGAAACGTATTCACGTCCAGCGAAAACTGTTGCGTGAAATCGGGGGCCAGCGGTGTTAGTTTCAACTCCTGCAAGCGCCCGCGCAAGTAAGCAGCAGCTTTGTGCTCGCCCTGCCGCACGTAGCCGCGGCCGTGCATCCCCGGCGCGGCCAGCGCGGCAATGGTGCGGCGGGCACGGGACAGGTCGGGGCCGTTTGGGGTGGCGGGCGGGGGCAGGCTTTGGGCAGTGGCCGCACCCGAAGCCAGCAGCAGCAGGCCGCCCAGCGCGGTCAGGCGGTCGGCAAAGGTGCGCTGCCAGCCAGCCAGCAGCATCAGCGCCAGCACGGCCCCGATGGCATCGCTGAGCAGGTCGGTCCAGTCGCCGTGGCGGCCGAGGTGCATGGTGTGCTGCAAAATTTCAATCACGCCCCCGAAAACAATGCTACTGACCAGCAGCCGGATGCCCGCCAGCGCCGTGCGGGCGGCGGGCTGTTGGGCCAGCCAGGCCAGGGTCACGAGCACGAAAAAGACGGCGGCGTGGGCAGCCGTATCAAACGAAAGCAGCTCCCATTCGGGGGTGCGCGGCATTTCGGCGGCCGGCGTCAGCATCAGCACCAAAATAACGGCCGCCCACAGCCCGGTGAGGATGGCAAGGGGCCGCGACAATCGGCGAACGGAACGCATGGGGTAGGCTGTAAAATTTCGCTTTCCTTGGAGCTGTCCCGCAGTGGGCGCAGTGGCAAAGCAGTGGTGCGCAGTGTCGGGGCATAGAACCAAAGCGCAAAAAAGAGCTTTAGCCAGCAGTTGCACAAGGCATTACTGCAAGCTAAAGCTCAGGCAAAAAACAGTGGGCGGGCGTTAAGCCCCCACCAGGTCGCCGTAAGTGGCGGCGGTCATCAGGGCTTCCAACTGGCTGGGGTCGGCGATGGTCATTTTCACCATCCAGCCGTCGCCGTAGGGGTCGGAATTGACGGTTTCGGGGGCATCGGTGAGCTTGGAATTGATTTCGAGGATGGTACCGCTGATGGGACTGTAGAGGTCGGAAACCGTCTTTACGGCCTCCACGGTGCCAAATACGGCGTGTTGCTCCAGGGCTTGGTCGAGGGTGTCGATATCCACGTACACGATGTCGCCCAACTCGTGCTGCGCGTGGTCGGTGATGCCCACGTAAGCGGTATCGCCCTCAACGCGAATCCATTCGTGGTCTTTGGTGTAGTGCAGGTTTTCGGGCAGGTTCATGGGCAGGCAAGCGGGAAGTAGGTGATGGAGATGACGGGTACGGGGCTGGG
Source organism: Hymenobacter sp. (assembly GCA_025356245.1). Taxonomy (GTDB): domain Bacteria; phylum Bacteroidota; class Bacteroidia; order Cytophagales; family Hymenobacteraceae; genus Hymenobacter. The sequence continues at coordinate 15,207 of JANXUO010000626.1, read as the reverse complement.
GCCGATGCGTTGGTAAAAGTAGGCAGAAAAGTGGCTATTGGGGGTCGTCAGGCTTTGCTGCACGCCGCCGCCGGTTGGCGCACCCGCTACCGGTTACACCAGGCCCCGCAGTTGTTCGAAGCCACTGCCTAGGATGGCCGAGTCACTGGCACCCAGCCAGTCACGCAGGATGGGCGCATAAATTCCCCGGAAGTCCACCTGAAACTTCAAGTCGCCCTGGTCGAGGTCGGCCAGGTCGGGGGCGGCATTCACCACGCCTTTTTTGCCCAGGGCACCGCCCAACAAAAACACGTTGTTGGCGGTGCCGTGGTCGGTGCCGTTGCTGGCGTTCTGGCCCACGCGGCGGCCAAACTCACTGAACACCAGCACCAGGGTGTTGCTCCACTGGCCGTGCTGGCGCAGGTCGTCGGCGAGGGCGGCAAGGCCGGTGCCGAGGTCGCCCAGCAGCCGGGCTTGCTGCTCGTGCTGGCGCACGTGGGTGTCGAAACCATTGAGGGCCAAGTAGTAAACGCGGCTTTCGACCCCCGAGTTTATCAGCTCGGCCGTGGTTTTCAGGTTCTTGCCAAACTCCGAGTTGGGGTAGCTTACGGCCGACTGATAGATTTTCGACTTCCCGTAGAGGTAATCGGCCGACGACGCCGTTTCGGCCAGCGTGCGGTAAAGGTAATCTACCTGGTCGTGGTGATGGTCGGGCGTTTCCTGGCTCACGCGGGCCAGCAGCTTGTTTTGCGTAAGCTGGTGCAACTTGCCGGGGTTTCTGAGTGCCAATCCTTTGCGATTGGTGCCCTTCAGCGCCAGGCTCAGGGTGTCGTCCACCTCCAGGGCGTTGTAGGGTAACTGGCAATCGGCACAGTCCTGGTCGAGGTAGCGGCCGAGCCAGCCGGTACTCAGGCTCTGGTCGGCCCCGGAACCCGACTGCCAGATGTCCATCGAGCGGAAGTGCGAGCGGTCGGGGTTGGGGTAGCCCACGGCGTTGACGACGGCCAGCTCTCCCCGGTCGTAGAGGCTTTTGAAGCCAGTCAGGGCCGGGTGCAGGCCCAGGTCGGCGTCGAGCGCCAGAATACCCTCGTTCTCCCTGATACCCAACGTAGGACGGGCCTGGTAATACAAGTCGTTGCGGTACGGAATAACGGTGTTGAGGCCATCATTGCCACCGCCCAGCTGCACCACAATCAGCCGGCGGCCCTGGCTGGTGGCCGACAACCGCGCCAGGCCCGGCCCCCGGTCAAGGGCGTGCAGCAGCTTGGGAACGAAGAGCAAGCTACTGGCTAGGGCGGAGTTACGGAGGAAATTGCGGCGTTGCATATGGCTAAATTACAGATTATGATAGTTTGCACGGCATGAAGCACATACCCGCCCGGACAACATCAACAAAGCTGATACTCCGGCAAGCTGAGTACACTCACCAGCGTGGTGCGGAGGCGCTGCTCGGGCGGGACACTGGCCACAGCCTGCTGCACCAGCGCCAGGCTTTCGGGCCGAACAGGTGCTTGTAATAGGAAGCCCGCCAGCCGATTGACCGCATCGGCGGCAGCGGTGGCACCCAGCAGCTTTTGCAGCGGAGCTAGGGGTAAGTGCGCCCCTACGCCCGCGCCTACAGTGCGCTCGGCGCGGGTTTGGTTGGGGGCAAGGTCGTTCTCGTCCTGCTTGAGGGCCAGCGGGAAGTCGGCGTTGCGAAACAGGATAGCCGGAATTTGCAGCCGCAACAGCAGCGACGACGAGTCAATCCAGGCGCGGCCACCGGGCCAGCCGGCCACGTTGGGCGGCTGAAACAGCGTTTGGCCCAGGGCCCGTTGGTAGCCCAGCAGCGGCTGCGGGTTGTCGAGGGCCAGGTTGAGGGTGCGGCGCAGGCCCGCCAGCAGCTCCACCGGGCTTTTGAGGTGGCTGCCGATAGTGGCGGGTTCGTAAAACCAATCGGCCGAAAAGATGCTGTCCAGCAGCGCCGTCAGGTCGTAATCGCTGCGGCGAAAGGCAGCGGCCAGCAGCGCAATGCGGGCTGGGGCGGGCGTATCGCTCACAAAAAATCGGTAGATTTTGCCGACAATGAACGTCGCCGTAGCCGGCTGGTCGAGGATGATGGCCAGCACGTCGTCGCCCGTGAGGCTGCCCGTGCGGCCTCTGAAGGTTTTGGGGCCGTCGTCGTGGTCGCGGGCGTTGATTTTGAAGTTGTTGTCGCGGTCATAACCCCAGCCGGTGAAGGCGCGGGCGGCTTCCTTCACATCTGTTTCGGTGTAGCTGCCCCGGCCCATCGTGAAGAGCTCCATCACCTCGCGGGCGAAGTTCTCGTTGGGGTGCTGCCGGCGATTTTGGCGGTTGTTGAGGAAGTCGAGCATGGCCGGCTCGCGGCTCACGGCCCGCAGCAGGTCGCCGAATTTGCCCAGGGCGTGCTGCCGAATGGTGTTGTGCAGGCGCAACGCGGCTTCGGGGCGGCGCACCCGGCAGGCAAAGTGGCCGTGCCAGAACAGCGTCATCTTCTCGCGCAATTGAGCAGGCGAGGTAGCCATGCGCTCCATCCAGGCCAGGGCCATGCGGTCGAAAACCCGTTTGGCGTCCTGATTTTGCTGCTTGCGCTGGGCGGGTGTCAGGTCGCGACGGCGAGGCTGCAGCGGGGTGGCGGGGGCGGTGCCCGGCGCGGCCATTGCATCGGCCAGCGGCTCATGGTAGTGCAAATCGGGGCCGTCGAGGGGCTCAAAAACAGCGGAGTCGTGCAGCAGCTGCCGCAGGGCCTTGCGCGGATTAGGCGCGGCGGCCACATCCTGAAGGCGGGGGCCGAAGCCCGCCCGCCAGTATAAATGCTGCAATTGCTGGGCGGTGTTCATGCCCACTTGGAGAGCAGAACGGCGCGGGAGTTTAAGGCGGTGTGGCGCGGAGGCGGTGAAACTCCCCCTCTTCAATGCCTAAAACCGGGCACCTAGCACCACCGTTTTCTTGTACTCCCGCTTTTCGCCGCCGCTGGGCCGAAACAGCTCGATGTGAAACACATAGTAGCCCACGGCGGCCTTGTGGCCCCGCTCGTCCACGCCGTCCCAAGGCAAGGCGCCGGCAATGGGCAGGGTTTGGTTGCGGAGCAGGCGGCGCGTGAGGCGGCCCAAGGCATCGTACACCGTCACGGAGGCCACGAAACCGGGCTGGTCGAGCTGGTAACTGAGGAGGGTAACGTCTTGCAGACCATCGTCGTCGGGGGTGAAAACCTCGGGGCTCAGGCTCAGCTCCAAGCCGTTGCCGACGGCGTCCTGGGCCTGGGAATTGGGGCGGCCGGGCGTAGCGTAGCCCACCGTGCCCGCCGCCGAATGAAAGTTGCTGCCGTCGCTGGGCCCCGCCGCCCGGATGCGCTCCAGCGAAACCCCTTCCTGGGTAGACAACAGGCTCAAATGCAGGTTTTTATTGAAGGCAAATTGGTCGATGATGACGCTGGCCGTGGAGTCGGCCAGCTGCACCGTGCCAGCATCGTCGGGGAAGGTGGGGAAGCTGGCCACGGCCAGCAGTCGGCTGGCCTCGCTGGAAGTTGGGTACTGGGCCTGTAGCACCGCCGGGCTGGGCGTGAGGGCCAGCAGCTCGCCGGGGGCCAGCACCAGCGGCGCGTCGGGGCTGATGGTGGAGTTATCGGCCGTGCCATCGGGTTTCACATTGGCCAACTGCCACTTTCTTAGGTTGATGTATTTGGAAGAGCGGTTGAGCAACTCCACGAAATCGACGGCCCCCACGCGGGGGTTGAACAGAATTTCGTTCACCACGACATCGCCCACCTGGGCGGCTTCGGGTAGGGCGAAGGCCGCGCTTTGCTGCGGCCCGGCGGCGTTGCCCACGCAATCGGTGGCGGCGCTTACCAGCAGGGCAAGGGGGCGGCTGGGGGCCAGGTCGGCGGCCAGGGTCAAATCAACTTGCCGGAAATCGGGCCCGACGGGCGCCACCCGCAGCACGGCCGGGCCGGGCGCGGCCAGCGCGTAGCGAGCGGGGGCAGCAGCGGCCAGGCTGTCAAGTTTTTCGGAGAAGTACGCCCGCACCGTGCGGGGGTTCAGGGCCACAGCGCGGAGCAGGGCGGGGGCCGTGGCGTCGGGGTTGGGGGCGGCCACCGAGTTGGCGCGACCGGGGGTGCCGCCGCTGGGGTCGAGGCTGGCCGTCCAGTTGCTGGCCCCGGCGCAGAAGTTATTTAAATCCTTCATTTCCAACGTCCAGCCACCGTTTTTCTTGCGGGCGTCGTTGTACCAGGCATCCGAGTAGCTCACCTCGAAAAGAGTGCGGCCGTCGGCCCCGCGCAGCGTCAACTGCCCGTCGGTGTTGGTGAGGGATGGGAAATTGGTTGGCCCGTACACCTTGCCCAGGCCCGCAAACTGCGACACTCGCGTACTACCACACACCACGGCGTACTGGCCGGGCAGCAGCTTGGCGGTGTCGGCAAACACCGCGTGGGCGAGGGTACCGGTTTTGCCCAGCCGCACGCCGCGCAGGCTCAGTACTTTGGTGGCTGAGCGGTTATAAATCTCCACAAACTCGGAGGCAGGCAAACCCACCACCGGCGTTTCGTCAACCATCAGCTCGCTGATTACCAACTCGCCCACTTGAGGCGTGGCAGGCAGGGCCGTGAAGCCCGCCACCAGCGGCCCGGCCGCCACGTTGCCAAAGGCATCGGCCACATTACGGGCTTCTACCGAGTTCTGACCCGCAAAATCGGCCCCGAACGTGAGCCGGACCACCGCCGGGTTTTGGGCGGATTGCTGGGCCGTAAGGGCCGTGGCCCCGCCCGCCAAGCGGTAGTTGGCGGCGGCATTGGCGCTGGCTGGCTCTAGCGCCTCGTTGAAAATCAGGTCGGCCTGCCGCGCCCCGACGGGCGAGGCCCGGACGAGTGCCGGTGGCGTCAAGTCGCTCACCACGAAATCGTCGAAGTAAAAATTACGGCTGTTGGCCGACGAGTACAGCAGCAAAACCCCCGCCGCCATACTGCGCTGGTATGTGGCATCGACAGGCGTATTAGCCTCGGCCACAAAAGTACGCCCGCCGGCAAGGTCGCGCTCCAGCGTCCAACGATTGGTGATTGAGTGGGTTACGCGCACGCGCACCAGGTTGTTGGTGGCGCTGCTGAGGGTGCCGTTCAGGCCGTCGATGACGTACACCGGGCTACGGGTCGAGTCGCGGCGGAAGAGGCTGATTTCATCGTCGGTGCCGCCTAGGCGCACGAAGTAGCCGCTGGGGCTGCCGGTCTTCAAATCGGCGGTGGAAGCCATCAGCCACACATCGGCCAGGTTGCCCGAGCTGGTGGCCAGGCGCAGGTTGGCCCAAAATTCCCAGGTGGTGCCGGTGCTGGCGGTGCAGGGCGTGCTCAGGTAAAGCTGGGTGCCGGTTACGGCCGGGCCATTGCTTCGAAGCACCGCGCTGGCTACCTGAAAACCCGCTGCATCGCCGCCCCAGGCCGGGTTGAGGGTGAAATTGCCGTCCGTAAAGTCGTCGCGCAGTTGGGCGTGGGCCGATAAAGCGGGCAGGAGCAGCAGCAAAAGCAGTAACCGAGAAAGCATAGGGGGGCAGTGAAATGAGGCTGAAATATAGGGGATAATGGCCGATGTCGGGCAGCGGGTTGGCCCTACGAAACCGGCCGGTTCCCGACCTTTGTCCCAACGCAACCGACCTGAATATGAAACTTGCCCTTGTGGGTGCCACCGGCCTGGTAGGCACCGAGCTGCTTAAAGTACTGGCCGAGCGCCAGTTTCCGCTTACCGAGCTGCTGCCGGTGGCCTCTGAGAAATCGGTGGGCCAGCTCATTAGTTTCCAGGGCCAGGCCTACCCGGTGCTGAGCATGGACGCGGCCATTGCGGCCCGGCCCGACATTGCCATCTTCTCGGCGGGCGGCTCGGTTTCCAAGGAGCACGCGCCGCGCTTTGCGGCCGTCGGCACCACGATTATCGACAATTCCTCGGCCTGGCGCATGGACCCTGGCAAGAAGCTGGTGGTGCCCGAAATCAACGGACATTTGCTCACGGCCGACGACAAGATTATTGCCAACCCCAACTGTTCCACCATTCAGTTGGTGTTGGCCCTTAGCGAGCTGCACAAGCGCTACCGGGTGCAGCGCATCGTGGTCAGCACCTACCAGAGTGTCACGGGCACCGGCAAAAAAGCCGTTGACCAGCTCCTGCAGGAACGCGCTGGCTTACCCGTGCCCAACCCCGCCTACCCCCACCCCATCGACCTGAACGTGCTGCCGCACATCGACGTGTTCGAGCCCAACGGCTACACCCGCGAGGAGATGAAGATGGTGAATGAAACCCGGAAAATAATGGGCGACGACAGCATTCGCCTCACCGCCACCTGCGTGCGCGTGCCGACCATAGGCGGCCACTCTGAGGCGGTGAATGTAGAGTTTGCCGAAGAATTTAACTTGGCCGAAGTGCGCGACCTCCTCGCCCAAACCCCCGGCGTGGAGGTAGTGGACGACCCCACCCAGAACCGCTACCCCATGCCCATCCACAGCCACGGCCGCGATGCCGTGCTGGTGGGCCGCCTACGCCGCGACGAAACCCAGCCCCGCACCCTCAACCTCTGGATTGTGGCCGATAACCTCCGCAAAGGCGCGGCCACCAATGCGGTGCAAATTGCTGAGCTGTACCTCAAAGCCTAGCCGCCCATGGTACTGAAAGCAGCCTTCTACCAGCAGCCCGACGTGCTGGAAATTGCCCGCGAGCTGCTGGGCAAGTACGTTTTCACCCAACTCGACGGGCAACTCACCGGCGGCCGCATCGTCGAAACGGAGGCCTACCGACACTTCGGCGACGCCTCGCTGGCGCTGCACCTGCAACGCAAGGCCGTCCAGGCGCGGGGGCTGCACCTACCCGGCGGCCACGCCTACCTCTACGCCGTGTACGGGCGGCACACGCTCCTCAACCTCACCACCAACACCGCCGACCGCCCCGATGCGGTGCTCATTCGGGCCATCGAACCAACGGATGGCATTGAGGTTATGCTCCAACGCCGTGGGCTGACGGCCGTGGCCCGCAACCTCACGGCGGGGCCGGGGCTGCTAACCCAGGCGCTGGGCCTGAGCCCGGCACTTACGGGCCTGGGGCTGCAAGGCCCCCCGCTGTGGCTCGAAGACCGGGGCGAGTCCGTGTTCGCCCAGCAGGTAAAAGCCAGCCCGCGCGTCGGCCTCGCCTACGCCGGCCCTGAAGCCAGCCAGCTGCCCTGGCGCTTCCGCATTGCGGACAGCCGCTGGACGAGCCCGGCCGCGAAGTAAAAAACCGGGCACCAGCCAACGCAAAAAGGGCTGCCCCGACGCGGAACAGCCCTTTTTGCTTGTTCAAAACCACCAGCTGACCGGTGACAGCGGGGTGCCTACTCCAGCACCACTTTGCGGGTGAGGGTTTCGCCGTTCTGGCTCACGCGCAGGGTGTACACGCCGGCCGGCAGCTGCCGGGTGCTGAGCGTATATTCAGTGGCGGTGCCGGTCAGGGCTTCGCGCCGCACCATCTGGCCCAGGGCGTTGAGTAGGGTGGCCTGGCGCGGCCCGGCCGCCGGGGCCAGGCGCAGGGTAAGCTGGCCGGTGCTGGTGGGGTTGGGGTACACGAGCAGGGCGTCGGTGTTGGCCAGGGCGCGGGTGGCCAGCACGTTGGTGGCGCTAATCGTGAAGCTGCCCGTGGCGTTGGAGCTGCCGTAGCCGCTCACGGCCACGTAGTAGCGCGTGCCCGCCGTGAGGCCCGCCAGGGCCAGCGAGGGCACGCCCACGTTGTTGGCCCCGCTGCTGGCGCAGCCGTTGGCCAGCAGCGCAAAGGGCCCGTTGGCGCAGTCGGGGGCGGTGTACGCGCGCACCATGCCCGCGGCCGTGCCCGTGAGGGTGAGGGTGCTGGTGCTTTGGGCGGCGGTGAAGGCGAACCACACGTCCTTGGGCGCCGCCGAGGGCGAGCAGGCCGGCAGGCTGATGCCCGGCTGCAAGCTGGTGGTGGACCCCACGTTCGAGCCGGTGGTGGTGCCGTTGCTCAGGGTGATGGCCCCGCAGGGGTTGTCGTTGAGCGGCACGGTGAGCGGCGTCGCGAACGAAAGCGGCCCGGCCAGGGTGCTGCTGCCATTAAAGCCGCCGCAGACCTGCTGCACGTACACTTCATAGGACGTATTGGGCTGCAAGCCAGTGAGCGTTGCCGTGCTGGTGGTGACCCCCGTGATGGTGGTGCCGCCCGTGGCTGGGCTAAAGCCCGGCGCCCCGTAGATGAGCGTGTAGGTAGAGCCGGCCGTGCCCCCACCCCAGCTTATTTGGGCCGTGGTATTGGTGAGCGTACCCGCGCTGAGACCCACCGGGATAGGGCAGTTGGGCACTGGCGAGGCGCAAATGGTAAAAGGCCCCAGCGCCGGTTGAAACGAGCTGCTGTTGCTGACCGATACGTAATAGGTAGTAGAGGGCTGCAGCGAAGTAAGGTCCAGGTCGGGCACGGCACTGCCAGTGGTAGCCGTTTGGCAACCCACGTCGGTGAAGGGCCCGGTGCAGGCAGCGGCCGAAAAGGCGCGCACCACCTGGGCCCCGGAGCCCGTCACACTGATGCGCACGGCCGAGCTTGTAGGGCCGGTGGCGGCCGTCGTGAAGCTGAACCACACATCCAGCGGTGTGCTGTTGAAACCGCAGCTGCCGGGGTTGGCATAGCCATTGGGCACGGTGGTGGAAGCCCCCTGCGTGGTGCCGCTAACCTGGGTGCAAGTGTTGTTGACGGGCAGGATGCCGGCCCCGCAGGGCTCGTTGTTCAGAATAAAGCTGCCCGCGTTGGAGCGAACGCTGCTGCCCGCAGCCCCGCCGCACACCTGCGTCACGTAGAACTGGTAAGCCCCGCCGCCCGACAAGCCCGTAACGCTGGTGCTGGTGCCCGTAACGCCCGTAAGTGTAGTGTAGGAGTTGCTGCCCGAGCTGGGCAGGGCCGGGTTGAAGCCCGCCGGGCCGTACTGCACGGTGAACGGCCCGGTGCCCGAAGCTACCGTCCAGGTGAGGGTGGCGGCGGTGGCCGAGGTGGGCGTGGCCCGCAGCCCCCGGGGGGTGGGGCAGGCGGCGGGTGCGGCGGGCGCAAAGGCATACACTTGGCCAGCGGCCGGCACGGCGCTGATGGTGGTGGTTTCGACCGTGGAGCTGGCTACCGGTGAAGTACCGGGAGAGTCGAGGCTCAGAAAGGTAGTGCTGCCAGCGGCCACTGCCCCGGCTAGGCCAATGGAAGCCGAGGCGTTCGATAGCGGGGCGCTCGCGGGGCGGTAGACAAACTCGACGCGGTTACTGGTTTCGTAAAGTTTGATTTGAAACGAGAGGCCAACCCCCGTGCCACCGAAGCGCTTCCAGTTGAGCCACTCCATCGTGAACACCCGGTTGGGGGCTGTGCCCGTGGTGAGGTAGCTGGCCCGGGCGCCGGGGTCGCGGCCGTCGAGGTCGTCCCAGTAAGCCGCTGCCAAGGGCTTGAGGTCGCCGTTGGTGATGTCGTCGAGCAGGTTGTTGTAGAGCGGCCCAAAGGTGACGGCCGCCGATGCCGGGTTGAACGACACCCAGCCGTTGGACCCCGCCCAGGTTTGGGTGGACACCGCGCCATCAAACACGAACGAGAAGCCGATGGGCAAAGCGCCCGACACGGCATCGTCGGCCAGTACGGCCGGCACATCTGTGGCAGTAGCCGGCAGCGGGGCAAACGTGCTGACCGAGGGCGTAAACGAGTAGGTATCGACCTGGGCAAAAGCCGGGGCGGCCAGCAAAACGGCGGGCAGCCAGCTTAAGCCCCGCCGCAGCCCGGAAGTAGAGAAAAAGTTGCGCATGGGGTGTGGGGAAATGTGAGGGTGAAGAAGCAAGCAGTTGCAACTCGCAGCCGGCTGACCAGAGCACAATTAAGTATTTTGCCTTGGCCTTGGCCTTGAAGCAGTGCCGGCAATACCGGCGCAGAGTGGCCAACAAAAATAGCCATAATAATTCGGGTTTCGCTTCAGTGCCGTGGCTTGTGCCGTGCAGAACATACTACCCGTCTCAAGTCACTCTGAGCAAGCTCATCCGTAGTTTTGAAACATTAAAAAGGTTTCATCAGTTGCAAAAAACTGTCTTTTTGGCGCTTAATTTGCTTGTCCGAAATGCGCCACCCAAGGCACAAGCGCTGTCGGAAAGTATTGTTGCGGGCCTTTGATACGCCGTCTGCTTCCTACCTTCGCTACTCGCCACCCTAACCCCCCCCCTTCACCACCCATGAAAAAATTAATACAGTTTCTTACGCTGCTGCTCCTGGCGGGCGGCATCCTGGGCGGGCTGCCCCAAGCCCGGGCCTCGCACATTCAGGGCGGGCAGCTTACCTACCGCGCCCTCGGCAACAACCAGTACGAAGTGACACTGGCCTTCTTTCGGGACTGCTCGGGCATTGATTTGCCAACCACCGCCACGCTGAACACCCAGCAGGGCAGCTGCACCGGGCCTACTGGGCCTACCGCTACCATGAATATTGTGCCGGGCTCGCTGAATATAGGTACGCCTTACTGTGCTTCTTCTGCCTCGCAAGCGCAGTGCCGCCCCACCGATATCCTGCCCAACTACCAAACCCAGCTTTACCGCGCTACTATTACGTTGCCCCCGGCTAGCTTGTGGATTTTGAGCGTAACGGATTGCTGCCGCCCCACCATCGCCAACTCAACCGGGACAAACTTTCGCTACGAGGCCACCCTCAATAATCAGCTTGTGGTGCCGGGCCAGGGCCCGGTGACCATCCAGAACACCTCGCCCCAGTATTCGGTCAACGATGTGCCGATTCCCTTTGTCATCCAGCGCCAAAGCACCACCGTCACCTTCGCCACGAGCGAGCCGGATGGCGACTCGCTCGTGTACGCCCTGGATGCCCCGCTGGAGAGCTGCGGCGTGAACAGCACTTACAAACCGCTGGGCAGCAATGGCGGCAGCGGCATTGTGCCGATTCCGGGCTCCAACCCGCCCTGCTACCTGCAGCTCCCCACCGCTACGGGTAGCTTCACGCCCACTTTGCCCATTCGGGTGGCTTACGACACGACGGGCACCTGCCCCATCAAAACGGCCACCAACCCCCGCTTCCGCTTCAACGCCAGCCTGGGCCAGTTCACCTTCACCCCGGCGGTCTGGTTCAACACGGCCCCGGTAGTGGGCGACAATAAGTACGTGGTGGTGGGCAAGGTGTCGGAATACCGCCGCTTGCCGGGCACCAGCCGTCGCCGCTACCTGGTGGGCTCGGTGCGCCGCGAAATCCTGGTCATCGTCATCAACGGCGCCGGCAACCTGGTGCCCATCCCGCCGGTGGTGGTGGTACCCGACCCGCTGTCCGGGGCCGTGCCTACCAACGGCATCGACACCACCAGCCTGCGGGTGCGGACGTGCAACTACACGTCTGCCCGCTTCACGTTCACCGACCCCGACAACACCAAAACGCCGCCGGTTAACCCGCTGCAAAACCTCACGGTGACGTACACCGGCAACACCCCCATCGACGACCTGCTGCAAAACGGCGACATCGGCACTTACGTGCTGACGCGCAACGGCACGCCCACGCCCGAAGCCCGGCTGTTTTTACAGCCCGGCGCAGCCTTCGCCGGTACGGTTATCCGCCTGCCCTTCCGCATCGAAGACAACGCCTGCCCCACCAAAGGCGTGCAAAACCGGATTATCGAAATCAAGATTGTGCGCGAGGTGCCGGCCCAGGCCGTAGCCGTGTCGGGCACCAACAACCTGCTGGCCGGCGTGTTGCCAGCCACCATTTGCGGGGGCTCCGTCACGATTCAGGGCCGGGTGCAACGCCCCGACTCCATCCGCGACGTGGTGCGCAATGTGTCGGTGCTGCAGCGCTACCGCTACGACTGGAAGGTGCTTTCCGGCGACAGCGCGAGCATTGCCGGCAACAGCGTGGCCAGCAACATTCAGAACATTACGGTGACGCCCCGCAAGGCCACCCGCTACCAGCTCCAGATTACGCCCCAAAGCGGCTTTGGCCCCAACGGCGGTGGCTGCGGCGATACCACCTCCATCCTGGTGCGGGTGGTGCCGACCCTGCGCAATCAGTTTATTGTGCGCGACTCGCTTTCGAGCCGCCCGCGCACCAACGCCAACGTGCGCGGCGCCCTGGTGCCGCCCGTTACCTACTTGCTGCGCAACACCACCACCCTGCTGCCGGCGTCCAGCCCCTACGTAATTGGCAACATCGAGTGGACGTACCAGCGCGTGAAGGACGGCAGTGGCAACGCGGTGAACGACCAGCCCGTGCTGTTTTCGAACCGTTTCCAGCCCGGCGACAGCTCGCTGGTCCTGACTCTGGGCGGCACTTACATCATTCGGCTGAGCTCGACGGTGAACCTGAAAGCACCGGGTGCGCCGGCCTCGGCCACCTGCCCCGTCACCGTTGCCCAGCGCACGGTGGTGGTACCCAACGTGGAGGTGCCCAACATCATCACCCCCAACAACGATGGCCTGAACGACGTGTTTGTGGTGCGGCCCGAGCTGCAAGGCGGCAAGCTGGAGATTTACAACCGCTGGGGTCGGAAGATGGAAGAGTTCGGCAACTACCAGAATACCTGGGGCGCTGCAAACCAGGCTACGGGCGTGTACTACTATTTCCTTACCGACAAAGGAGGTAACAAAACAAAGGGCTGGATTGAGGTGGTGAAATAACCAGCCATCAACTACCACCGGAAAGAACCCGCGCCTCAGGTGTGGGTTCTTTTTTTGCACCTTACGGAACGGCGGTGCACAAAACAAAATGCGTAATTTTGGGCATGAAAAACATTTTACTGGTACTTACGGCTGCAGCCGCTGCCGCCCCCACCGCCCAGGCGCAGCTGGCCCACCGGGCACCTCTGAGCACCGCTGGCTTTGCGGCCCCGCGCCAGGTTACGACGGCCTTCAACCTCACCGTTGACCTGGAGCAGGTGTACCGCAACAACCGCTGGAAAGACACGCTGCGCACCACCAACTCGCGCTTCAACAACCCCATGACGCTGCCCGGCGGGCGCGTGGTGCCAGCCCAGCCCGCCCGCATTCTGCGCGAGCAGTCGGCCAACGGCACCACCTGGAGCCCCACCCGCCGCCGCCACCGCCTCTACAACGCCGCCAACGCCGTGGTGAACGACACGTCGTACTCGTTTAATGCCACCACCGGGGTGGCTACGGCGCGGTTTATGTCGGCCACCACTTACACCGCCGCGGGCAATATTGCCCAAATGGTGTCGCGCCTCAACCTTGGGGGCAACTGGCAGAATTCGGGGCGCGACACGTACACCTACGATGCGCAGGGCCGCCTCGTGCGCATTTTGCTGGAGGGGGCGCTGCCCAACGGCTTTTACAATTCGTCGCAGACGCTTTTCACCTACAACGCCCAGGGCCAAGCCATTGCCGTTGAAGACCAGCAGGCCGATGCCGCCGGCACCGGCTGGCTGCCGCTCTACAGAGACTTTTACAGCTACGATGCGCAGGGCCGGGTTGACGTCAACATTGGCCAGATAGTGCCCACCAACGGCAGCACCTACCAGAACTACCGCCGCGAAACCTACGCCTACGACGCCGCCAACGGCGGCCGCATCCAGGCCACCGTCGTCGATAGCTGGAACGGCGCCTGGACGGTGGTGGCCCAAAACCTCTGGCGCTACGACGTGGACGGCACCCTGGCGTTTCTGACCACGCAGGTGGCTACCTCGCCTACTACCTTCGTCAACAATTACCGGCACGCTTACTTCTACCAGGCCGTGTTGGGCACCAAAAACGCTGCTGGGTTGCAGGCCAGCCTAACGGTGGCCCCCAACCCGACCGCGGCGGGCAGCAGCGCCGCGTTGCACTACGAGCTGCCGGTGGCTGCCCCGGTAGCCGTGACGTTGTTTGACCTGGCGGGGCGGGCGGTGGCCTCGGTGCCCGCCGTTGTTCAAGGGGCCGGCACCCACACGCTGACGTTGCCCGCCCTGCCCGCCGCCGGCCTCTACGTGGTACGTTTGAGGGCTGGCAATCAGCAGCAAACAATCAAGCTGACGGTGGAATAGGTGAGCGCACGCCAGAGCGCGCTGGCAGGTTGCGAGGAACTGATGATGCAGCCGCTGCGCACCGCCCGTTTGCTCAAAAACTCCAAAAGAGGCGGAGGCACTGTGGTGCTTCCGCCTCTTTTTTTTGGTTGTTTTAATTGCGGCGTGGGCCAAACTTGTTTTCCTGCGCGCACCTTTACGTTACGCACTACTACTACTTCCCCATCCTCCCACCCGCCATGTCGTTGCTCTTCACTGATTTTGCCTCCTGGCAGGCGCACTGCGCCGCCACCGGCGAGCCCCTTTTCCAGCCGGTGCTGGATTACGAAATCGAACAAAAAGGCCGCACCGAAGAGCAGATTTGGACGGGCCTGCAACGCGCCTACGACGTGATGCGCGAAGCCGTGCACGAGGGCCTGACGGGCAACATGACCTCGCGCTCGGGCATGATAAACAACGGGGCCAAAAAGATAGCCGCCTCGCCCGTTACTGTGCTTTCGCCCGAGTTCAAGCAGCTCATCACGCGGGCGTTGGGCGCTAAGGAAGTAAACTCGTGCATGGGCCGGGTGGTGGCCGCGCCCACGGCCGGGGCATCGGGCATTTTGCCCGGCGTGCTCGTGACGCTGCAAGACCTGCACCAGCTGCCCGACCGCACCATCCTGGAGGGCCTGCTGGTGGCGGCGGGCGTGGCCCTCATCATCGAGCAAAACGCCTCGCTGGCCGGGGCCGTGGGCGGCTGCCAGGCCGAAACGGGGTCGGCGGCGGCCATGGGCAGCGGGGCCATTGTGTACTGCCTGGGCGGGCCGGTCGAGCAAGTGTTTGCGGCCGTGGCCGTCACCATCCAGTGCATGCTGGGGCTCGTGTGCGACCCCGTGGCGGGCCTGGTGGAGGTGCCCTGCGTGGTGCGCAACGCTTCGGCGGCGGCCATTGCCTTTTCGTCGGCCCAGATTGCCATCGCCGGCATCGACCCCGTCATCCCCGTTGACCAGTGCGTGGCGGCCCTCGGCGAAGTGGGCCAGGCCATGGAAACCCGCTACAAGGAAACCGCCCTGGGGGGGCTGGCCGCCACCAAGCGCGGCAAGGAAATCGAGAAAATGGTATTGGTGCAGGACGTGGTGATTCTGCCGGATACGGACTGAGGGCTCGGTGCCCGGTGGGTAGCTCGGAGCTTCGTCCGGCCACTACATTGGTAATATCGTGGGGTTGGGCTTATCTTGGGCCTCCGTAGCCGAGCTACGAAATGTATTTTCCCAACTTTCC
>JANXUO010000591.1 GCA_025356245.1 Hymenobacter sp. | reverse complement strand
TGTACCGTGAGCAAGGACGGCCTGCGCACCCGCGTGCTCGACCGCTCGGGCAACATCCTTTCCGACGACGAGCGGGGCTTCCATTACCAGCCCGATTACGACACCGGCAACGACATCGTAAAGATGAGCAAGCAGGTGCCCGGCGGCGTGCATTACTACGGCCTCGGCGATAAGCCCGAGAACATGAACCTGCGCGGCAAACGCTTCATCAACTGGGGCTCCGACACCTACGGCTACAAAAAAGGCAGCGACCCGCTCTACAAGAACATCCCCTTCTTCTACGTGCTGCACCAGCGCATCGCGCACGGCATCTTCTTCGACAACACCTTTAAGGCCAGCTTCGACTTTGCCGCCGAACGCGCCGACCTGGCCTCGTTCTGGGCGCAGGGCGGCGAAATGAACTACTACTTTATTTACGGCCCCACGCTGCTCGAAGTAGCCCAGGAGTACACCCTGCTCACCGGTCCGCCCGAGCTGCCGCCCCTCTGGACGCTGGGCTACCACCAGTGCAAGTGGAGCTACACGCCCGAGGCCAACGTGCGCGAAATCACGGCCGGCCTGCGCGCCCGCAAAATTCCCTGCGATGCCATCTACCTCGACATCGACTACATGGACGGCTTCCGGTGCTTTACCTGGCACCCCACCCACTTCCCCAACCCCAAAAAGATGGTGGCCGAGCTCGCCGCCGACGGCTTCAAAACCGTCGTCATCATCGACCCCGGCATCAAGATTGACCCCCAGTACGCGGTGTACACCGAGGGGCTGGCCCAGGATTTTTTCTGCCGCCGGGCCGACGGGCCGCTGATGAAAGGCTCGGTGTGGCCCGGCCTCTGCACGTTTCCAGACTACACCCGGCCCGCCGTGCGCGAATGGTGGGCGGGCCTCTTTGAGGGGCTGGTGCAGGACGTGGGCGTGGCCGGCGTCTGGAACGACATGAACGAGCCCGCCGTGTTCGAGAAGGGCACTTTCCCGCCCGACGTGCGCTTCGACTACGACGGCAACCCCTGCTCGCACCTCAAGGCCCACAACATTTACGGGATGCAGATGGCCCGCGCTACCGCCGCCGGCGTCAAGCGCTTTGCCTACCCCAAGCGGCCCTTCACCATCACGCGCAGCACCTACGCCGGCGGGCAGCGCTACTCCTCGGGCTGGACCGGCGACAACATTGCCAGCTGGGAACACCTCTGGCTGGCCAACATTCAGTGCCAGCGCCTGAGCATCTCGGGCTTTTCGTTTATCGGCTCCGACATCGGCGGCTTCATCGACACGCCCGACGGCGAGCTCTACGCCCGCTGGATGGCCCTCGGGGCCTTCCACCCGTTCTTCCGCACCCACAGCAGCGGCGACCACGGCGACCAGGAGCCCTGGAGCTTCGGCGAGCCCTGCACCAGCCATGTGCGGGCATTTATCGAGCTGCGCTACCGGCTGCTGCCCTACATGTACACCGCTTTTTGGCAGTACGTCACGCAGGGCACGCCCATGCTGCGCCCCCTCACGTTTCTGGACCAGAACGACCCCGAAACCTACCTCCGCATGGCCGAGTTCGCCCTCGGCGACCACCTGCTCGTGTGCCCCATCACCACGCCCGGCGTCGATGGCCGGTGGATGTACCTGCCCCGCGGCGACTGGTTTTATTACTGGACCGACGAACTCAGGCAAGGCGGCAGCGAAGTGTGGGCCGCCGCCGACCTCACCCGCATCCCGCTTTTCATCAAGGCCGGGGCCGTGGTGCCCATGCAGCCCGTGCTGCAATACGTGGGCGAAAAGCCCATCGAGGAACTCACCCTCCACGTCTATTACAAAAACGGCACCGCCGAGAGCGTCCTCTACGACGACGGCGGCGAGGGCTACGCTTACCAGGAGCAGGACGCCAAAACCCAGCGCCGCTTTGTCGTAACGGGCACCGCCACCGAGCTGCTCCTCACCCAGGCCATTGAGGGCCCCTACGCCCCCGCCTACGCCACCTACTGCGTGGTGCTGCACGGCCTGCCCACCGAAATCAAGGCCGTCACGGCCGACGGCAAGGCCGTAAAATTTGCCTCCCTGGCGCTCGAAACCGGCCTGCAAGTGCCCGCCGTGGTAGTGGGCGTGGCCTTTGGGGAGCTGCGCGTAGCGCTGGTGGCGGCCCCGGTAACAGCGGAAAAATAGTGGCTCAAAGCATACAGCATTTGATACCAAATAACGACGGAATGTGTAAAATTTTGGCTTTTGATATACAATAGGCTCCTGTCGGCTGAATCCTGATTTATATTTGGTTTCACTAAACACCGAAATCCCTAATCCCCAACGCCATGAAAAAATCATCCACCAACCTCCTGATTGCATTATTAGGGGGGGGGGGCAGCACT
>JANXUO010000581.1 GCA_025356245.1 Hymenobacter sp. | reverse complement strand
ATTTCAGCAAAATGCTTTTTTACATATACGACCGCGTTCCCCTCAGCGGCACGCAGTCGAACTACTACGCCAGCAGCACGGGCTTCTCTCCCTACAACCCGCGCGTAGGCAACTGGGGCGACCTCAACAACCCTTCCACCCAAACCAACGCTACGCCTGGCGAAGTTATCGTTGGGCTGCGGATTGAATGCACGGGTTACAATTGCGGCTTTTCTGGCGGCAACGACAACGACGTAAACAACGTGCTGTATGTCGGTGGTCGCCCGTCGAACCTGGTCGTAGTGGGGCAGCCGCCGCAACTCTGCCGCAACACTACCTATACGTTGCAATGGGCCGCCGCTTTCCAAGCCAGCGGCTACGATGTTGATTTTGGCAGCAGCGGCATCGCCCCCGTTTCCACTACGGCCACCAGCGTTCAGTTCACCGTACCCAACACGGTTCTTTCGACGGGTGGGCTCTCTATCCCGATTTCGGTAACGGCCCGCAGTTGCGGGGCCGCTTCGCGCACCAGCGCCACCAGCCTACTTACCCTACCCGTTGCCCAACCCGTTGCTGTCGCGCAAAACATGACCCTCAGCAACGGACTGTGCCCGACTACAACGGGCAACTTTAAGGTGGTAGAGGTTGACAAAGGAAATCCTAGTGGCCACTATCGCTGGACGGTGAGTTCGAACGCAATTGTTTCAGGTCCAATCGAAAATTCACTGCAAAACACCTTAACCATCAGCACTCCCCAGCCTGGTGCGGTGACGGTGTCGGTGCAAAAACGGGCCAGCCTTACCGATTGCGGCGGCTACGGTGCCCCGGTTTCCAAAACCTTCCAAATCGCCTACACCAACCCGCTTTTACCGACCGGGGCCACGCTTACGCGCTGTACTACCGGCGAATATATTCTTGCGCTGCAAGGGGCACAACCCGGCTTGAGCTACTCGTATCAATCCTACAATGTACTGCCTGCGGGAAGCATCACCTTCGCTTCGCCCGCCAACGGGCCTTCGGCTACGGTGGCAAGGGTGCCGGATGCCAACGGCGTTAGCCCCACCCAGTTCGGGCTCATTGTTTCGGTCGTAAGTCCTTGCGCAGCCCCGGGCACTGCGGCCAACCAAGTTTGGGTAAATACAACTCCCCTGACATTTCCGAGCAAGTCTTTTCCCTGCTCCCCCGTCATGGGTCCCCGGCTTGCGGCCCCGCCCACCTTGTATCCCAACCCCACCACCGGGCAGGTAGCCATTGCCAAAGAGGCCACTACCGCCTACGCCTGGGCTAAGGTGATGGACGCGCAGGGCCAGCTAAAGCAGGAGCAACGGGCGACTTTGCCGCAGGGCATAACGTCGCTCGACGTAAGCGCCCTACCCGCCGGCATTTACTTGGTGCAGCTTTTCGACGGGCAGCGCTTGACCACCCAACGCCTAGTAAAGGAATAGTATCCGTCGGATACGACCGGCCGATGCGTTGCCAGCAGGCGGCAGGTTGGCCGGTCGTATTTATTGGATTAATTCAGCCATGAAAGCGCTACGCTGGTTTCTACTGCTGCTGGGCCTCGCTAGTGGGCCTGGGGCACGGGCACAACATGAGTTCGATACGTGGTGCATGGGTTGGGATTTTCGTACGCGGGCAACGGAAGCTCAGGGCATAAAGGTCAAGTTTTTGCGGGGCACTCCCTTGCCTGCTGATACTTGTGCCTGGTTTCGTCCCAACGAAAACACGCCGGGGGTCGGCGGTGCGGGTGGCTCCTCTGTTTGCGACAACGCAACGGGCGATTTGCTATTTTTTTCCGACGGTTTTCAAATTAGGAACAAGCTGCATTCCTTGATGCAGAACGGAATACTAATCGAAAGGAGCGCTGTGGTGAACGACGGCGACTGGATTCCGTACGCCAGCCCTCAAACGGTAGCCATCGTGCCCACTGCCCCGCCGTTGTACCACGTTTTTTACTGGTCGGGGGTGCGCGATGCCGAAAACAACTGGCTCTACCTGCTCAAGTACGCCGTGGTGGATATGCGCCTACAGGGCGGCCTCGGGGCCGTGGTGCGGAAAAGCGCGGTGCTGACCCGCACCGCCAACCCGCGCCTGACGGCCGTGCGCCACGCCAACAACCGCGATTTCTGGCTGCTGACCCGCGATGAGGACTCGCGCGGATTTCAGGCGTTCCGGCTCGGGCCGCAGGGCCTCGACACGGTGGCCGTGCGCTCGCTGGCCGGGCAGGCCCAGTACCCGAGCTGGGCCATGCTGAAAGCCGCCCCCAACGGCCGCCGCTTGGTGTGCGGCACCCTGGCCGGGGTGGGCACAGCCAATGTGCTCGGCGGCCTGACCGTGTATGACTTCGACAACGCCACCGGGCAGGTGAGCAACGAACAGACGATACGGCAGGTGCCCGTGCCCAATTTTGGCACCACGGCAGCCGGGCGGCCCCGCGGCTTATACACTCCGTACTTTCAAAGCTCGTTCTCGCCTAATTCGCGCGTTCTTTACAACATTGAGTTGCAAAATACTGGCAGTCAGCGCTCCACTGACTTATATCAATACGACCTATCACAATTGGCTAATGTAGCAGGACTTTCCCGCTATTGGGTATCAGGCATTACGCCTACGCCCACTCGCTACGGCGAAGGAATATTGTTAAGCGACCTGCAGTTGGCCCCCGGCGGTGCCTTGTGGTCGCAAACAGCCATCCGGCGCGATTGGATTGACCCCGCCACTAACCTGTTCGGCCCCAGTGCGGCAGCCATCATCCAGCGACCCGATATAGTGGGCAGCGGTTGTGATTATGTGGCAGAAGCATACCCCTATCGGCGTGGACAGAAGGGTGCTAATCAGCTTCCCAACCTGATAACCAACATGCTTTACGCCCCGCCCGTCCTCAATTACGAAGTCGGCTGCGATGGCGACTCGGTGCATTTCTGGGCCAGCAGTGCCGGGGCCGTGGCCGGACTGCGCTGGGATTTTGGCGAGTTGCAAAGCGGAGCTTCCAACGTCGGACAGGGGCAATTTGTAGCCCATCGGTACGCCCGAGGCGGACGTTATCCCGTTCGTCTCACGCTGGCCGGTGGCCGGGTACTGACCCAAACCGTGGAGGTGAACGCCTTTGGGGCCGATTTTACCCAGGCCAATGTTTTCACTCCCAACAACGATGGGCTGAACGACACGTTCCGGCCCGTGCTGGGCACCTTACCGATGGCGCGGTTGCGGGTATTTAGCCGCTGGGGCAGCCTCGTTTACGAAACCAGCGCCTTTGCCCCCGCCTGGGACGGGGCTGGGGCCGCCGCTGGCGAATATTTTTACCATTTGGAGTATGCCAACTGTCGTGGCGCTATGCGCCAGCAACGCGGCATCGTTACGCTCATTCGCTAAAGAGGGCAGCAGGTGGGCCAAACGGAGCATCCCGAAAATCATAATCTGGCCGTTGAACGGGGCCTTACCGAAATACCTATGCATACCTTGTTCCGGTAAGCCCCCGCTCGATAGTAGTACCTTACTACTCCAAAATGGCCAGCAACTCGGCTACTTCTTCGGCTTTGCCCGTCTCTTGCAGCTTCTCGAAGCTGAATTGCAGGTTGCGCAGCGCCCGGCGCACGATGTCGAGGTTGGAGCAAGGCTCAAAAAACACCTCGTTGGGCGTGAGGTTGAGCTGGCGCACGTAGTGTTCGATGTCGGTGCGCGAGAGCACGAGGCCCCGATTGTAGCAGTTGATATAAAGCGGCTCGGCGCCCTCGGGCCGGAAGGTGAGGACGAACAGGTTGGGCAGATTTACCCCGAATACGGGCAAGCCCAGACGCTGGGCCACCAACAAGTATATCACGCACAAAGCCAGAGGGTTGCCCCGCTTGGTTTCGATAACCCGCTGGAGCATGGAGTTGGCCGGCGAGTGGAAGTGCTGGGTGTTGGCCGAAAACTTATGCACCCGGTACAGCACGTAGTTCAGGGCCTGCACCTGGTCGGTGGGGCTGAGGTCGGGCAGCAGCAGCTCGCTGGCTTCGTGGCGCAGCTGCTCGATGGCGCGGTTCAGGGCCTGCAAGTCGGCGTCGGGGTACTGGTAGGTATTGAGGAGCCACATGCCTTCGAGCAAATCCTGGGCGCCGCCCTCGCGCCACACGCGCAGGCGCTGCTGCAAACCCTCGAACTGGAGCTGGTGGATGAGGTTTTCGAGGCGCTGCTGCTGCTGTGGGTCCAGGCTTTCCTCCCAGCTTTCTTCCAGAAACGGAATAATACTTTCGCCCAGGTGCTGAATTTCGCCCTCGATGTGCGGGGCCACTTCCGGGTCGTCGAGCAGCGATATCAGGGCTTTTATTTCTTTGGTCGTCATCCAGAAAAAGCAAACGGCCGCCAGGGTGGCGGGGCCGAAATTAACCCCAAAACGCGGTTTTGGGTTTCCGGCGGGCCGTAACGCGGTAAGATGTGCCGGGTCTTGAGCGAAGAAAATTCAACGTGCTTATTTGGACAAATTCTAAACAAGCAGCTACCTTTGCGGCATCGTTCATCTTTTCTTCATGTCGATGCATTCCTTTTTTGCCCCACAAAGCTTGTTGGTTATTCCTGTTCTTGTGATAGTTGCGCTGGCAGCAACCGCCCAAACCACCCCTATACCCGATACCACCCGCCGCGTCCTCACACGCGACCTCGACGAAGTAACCGTCACCGAAGCCGCCATGCACTTCGCCGCACCAGTGGATGGCACGACCCTCACGGCGGGCCGCCGCAACGAGCTGATTCGGCCCCGCGACGTGAACGCCAACATAGCCCAGAACAACGCCCGGCAGGTGCTGGCGCGGGTGCCGGGGCTGATGGTGTGGGAAAACGACGGCTCGGGCCAGCAAATCAACATCGCCACGCGGGGCCTCAGTCCCAACCGGAGCTGGGAGTTCAACGTGCGCCAGAACGGCTACGACGTTAGCTCCGACCCCTTTGGCTACCCCGAAGCCTACTACGCGCCGCCGCTGGAAGCCGTGGAACGCCTACAACTCGTGCGCGGCGGGGCGGGCTTGCAGTTCGGGCCGCAGTTTGGCGGGCTGCTGAATTATGAAATCCGACGCGGGGCTACCGACCGTAAAATCACGGTCGAGAGCAGCAATACGGCCGGCTCGAATGGCCTGCTGAACAGCTACAACGCCGTGGGCGGCACCGTGGGCAAGCTCAATTACTATGCCTACTACCGGCGGCGGCAGGGCGAGGGCTGGCGCGACAACAACCGCTTCGGCGTGCACGACCTGCACACTAACATACACTACCGCCTCTCGGACCGCCTCACGCTGGGGGCTGAGGTGTCGTACATGACCTACCAGATTCAGCAGCCCGGCGGGCTGACCGACGCGCAAGTTGAGGCCGATGCCCGGCAGAGCCTGCGGGGCCGCAACTGGTTTGGCACCCCGTGGCTTGTGCCGGCCCTTACGCTCGACTACCACGCCGGCGACCGCACCAAACTTAGCCTCAAAGCCTTCGGGCTCCTGGGTGAGCGCAACTCGGTTGGCTTCGTGGCGGCCATCACCGCACCCGACACCATCAATCGCCGCACCCGGCAGTACGCCAACCGGCGCGTGGACCGCGACTTCTACCGCAACCTGGGCACCGAGCTGCGCCTGACCCACGAGCTGACGCTGCTCGGCGG
>JANXUO010000576.1 GCA_025356245.1 Hymenobacter sp. | reverse complement strand
GCCAGTTGCCGCACCACCAGGCAGTGCCGGTGCTGAATCGCGGCCCGCAAAACCGCACTTTTTTTTCCAATCGAAGGTCGCCAAATTGTGCCATTGGCCCAAAATTAATCCTGCCCACGCACTTGTGTGTACACGGTAGGTCCAGAAGCAGGGTGTTATCAACCTTGAACTGCGTGAAATCGTCTCTCTTGCAAGTCTGTATACTACCGTAAGCGTTGGTGTTAGTCGTACTTTGGCCCGCAAAAGTTGTTACGGATGTAATGGCCGAGATGCGCCACTTGGGCGTGGTGAGCAGGGTGGTTTTGGCCGAAACCGCGGTTGGTGCGGGCGTAGGGTCGCTTTTTTTGCTGCACCCAGCAACGGCAAAGCCCAGCGCCAGCGCCAGGATACAGGTAGAGAATTTTTTCATGGGCAACGAGGAAAAATTGTGCAGAAGTCAAAAGAACTGTCCACAAAGCTACTGTCGCATTGCTGTACTGTGGGCAATATTTTTTATGTTAATGCCCACTCCGAACTCAATTTCTCATAGGCGAGCGGCTAAGCACAAAAAAAGCGCCTTCCCCAACCGGGAAAGGCGCTTTTGAACGGCGAAAGCTGTCAGTTGGCGCAGGCTTACGGAAACAATACGCCCCGGTAATCGTTGGGAGCTACCGTGGGGATGGTGGCCCCGTAGTAGGCGTTGATGTTGCGAATCCACTCGTTGGCAATCAGGGCGTAGCCGCGGGGCGTGGGGTGCACGCCATCCAGCGAGAACAGATTGCCGGTAGCGAAGGTCGCGGAGTTGCTCACGCCGTCGGTCACGACGCCTTGCGCGGCAAGGTTGGTGAAGTAAGCACTCATATCAGCCAAGGCCACTTTGTACTGCCGTGCCGTTTTGGCGATGATGACGTTGAGCTGCGTGGTGCGGGCCGTGACGGCACTTACCTCGCTGGCATCCAGCACATACTTGTTGGGGAGAGGACTGGTGGGCAGACTGCCGGGGGCGGTGCCGCCGGCTGCAACTACCGCTGCAATGTATCCCTGTGCGGTGAGGGTGAGCAGGTCCGCCGAGGTGGCCAGACGTACCGGCGCGGTGGCTGAGCTGGTTTGGATAAATACGCCCGGCGAGGCCGGGTTGATGGCCTTAAAGCTAGCTGCCACCGCCCCCACCGTAACGGTGGTGAAGTACGGGATGTTGGTGACGTTCGGAATGTTGGCTGCGGCGCCTTTCACGGTACCATTTCGGGTCATCGTGCGCAGGATGGCGCGGTAGCCCGCCCCGAAGCGGGTGGTGTCGGTCAGGTCGCCGAAGGGGTTCACGGTGCCACTCACAGGGTCGGGGGCGTTGGTGGCGCCGTTGGTAGCGTAGGTGAGTACGTCGTTGCTGCCGAGCCAGCAGGTGAAAAACGTCGCGTTTTTCTGGCCGATGTAGGTCACGTAATCTTTCGTGAACCGCTCGGAAGCAGGCAAGAGCCGCTCAAAAAACGGGTTGATGTACCCAAAAGGAGCCAGGCCGCCAGTAAGGGCCGACACGCTGCTGAGCACCGAGATGCCGGGCACGCCCAGGTTGTCGGGCTGCGAGCCGGTGTAAGCCGCCAGCTGGTTGCCGCCGGGCAGGGACACGATGGGAAAATTCACGGCCAGCTGCTCGCCCAAAAACATATTGGCGGGCGTGGGCTGCGTGGGCGCGGCCACGGTGGCCCCGGCGTTGGGGCCGGTGGTCGGGAAGCTGTTCACCAGCTTAAGGTAGCCCGAGCCATCCTTCTTGCTTTCGTCAAAAAGCGGTTGCACGAAGTTGGCGGGGCCGCGCTCGGTTTTGGCAAACTGCTGGGCCAGAATGGCGGGGTACGAAACGCGGATGCCCGCGTTGTAGAGGCCGCCGTCGGCGTAGCCCGAGGTGAGGGAGTTGCCCACAGCTACGTAGCTGGTGAAGTCGGCCGCGCCGGCCGTGGCAGCCGGGTGGTTGTCTTCGATATTGGGCTGGCAACTGCCCAGGGCCAGGCCCAAAGTGGCAAGCGCGGCCGCGTTGAAAGTTAGTGTTTTAGACATCGGATTCAAAGATTTTCGCGCTGATTAGAATTTAACAAACAAGCCAATGCCGGGTACGAATATCCGGGTTTTGTAGGTGCCAGCCACGCGGTCGGTGGTGCCGTTGTCGAGCAGGTCGGCCTGGGTTTGGCTACGCTTCATAAAATCTTCGTAGAGAAACGAGGCATCCACCCCAAACCGCTCGGCAAACGTGTAGGTAAAACCCGCCGACAGGCCAATGCGGTCAGCGTCGGGGGTTTCGGGGCTCACGTAGCCGTCCTTCACCGCCGAGAAATCGTAAAAGCCGCCAACCCGCACGGCCAGCTCTTTGGTAGCCATGTACTGCCCGCCGAGGCGGAAGCACAGCGCGTCCTGGTAGTAGCGCTTGGCCGACGAGGTAGTGGAACCGCCCACCAGGCCCGGCACAGCGTTGGAGCCAGTACCGCCGTAGCCGTTGTTGCCGCTGAAGGCAAAGTCAAGGGTGCGGTACTTGTTCCAGAACACGTAGTTGGCATCAAGCGACACGATGAGCTTCTCGTTGGGCATCACGGCAAAGCCTATGCTGGCCGTAGCCGGCAGCGGCAGCGTGGCGCTGAAATTGGTGGCCGTGAACTTGCCGCCGGTGGAAGCAATGACGTCGCGCAGGCGCACGTCGCCGTTCTTGATTTCGGCGTCAATCTGCGAGCGGTAGCTTACGCCCACACTCAATTTTTCGCTGGGCTTGAAGTAAATACCGGCGTTGTAGCCCAGCTTCTGCTCGGCCTTGCCGTGCAGGGTAATGTGGGGCGTGGGCGCCCCGGCCTGCGATTCAATCGGAATGTCCTTCTGCAAGTCCACATCGCCGTAGGCCAGCACCACGAGTCCCGCGCCAATGCTGAGCTTGTCGGTGATGGCATAGGAGCCGGTGAGCTGCCCAAAAACCGAGCGCAAATTAATGTCGGTGAGCGAGTAGCGGCCTTCCCACTGCTTGTTGTAGTGCAGCTCGGACCCGAAGGGAGTGTAGGCCCCAATGCCGATTTTCCACTTGCCTTCTTTGGGGCCAAAGGCGGCGTAGAAGTTGACGGGCGTCACCAGCGTATTGTCGAGTTGCCGCTGGTCGCCAGTGCCCGACTCGGCACGGAAGGAGTTGCGGGCGATGGCGGCATTGGCCCCTACCTGCACCCCGTTGCCGCGCACCATGGCCAGCGCGCCGGGGTTGTAGAACATGGCGGCATTGTCGAGCGAAAGGGCCACGCCGACGCCACCCATGCCGATGTTTTTCTGCCCGCCCAGGTTCACCTGGAAGCCGCTGGCAGCCGCTGTAGAGGCACCGGCCAGCAGCGCTCCCCCTGCGAATAGTAAAGATTTAACTTGCATAAAAGCCAAAAAAGTTGAGTGGGTTTGGTTCTAAGGGTTAAATGTAGGGCAAAATTTCAGGTTTCAGGTAGTAGGCGTGCCGAGTACCGGGCGGTGGCGCACCTTTTTAGCCTGCGCAGTTGCGCCGATGCAGGCTGGGCCACGGCTGTACTGCTGCTGGTGTCAGACAACAAGAGCCGGAAAACCGCGTTACTCCGCGCCGTAGCTTTGCCCCATGATACTCCGCGCCGACCACCTCGTCAAAAAATACAAAGCCCGCACCGTGGTGGATGATATGAGCGTGACCGTGGCCCAGGGCGAAATTGTGGGCCTGCTGGGGCCCAACGGCGCGGGCAAAACTACCTGCTTCTACATGATGGTGGGCATGGTGAAGCCCAACGCAGGCCGCATTTTTTTGGGCGATGAGGAAATGACCAAGCTGCCCATTTACCAGCGCGCCCGCCGCGGCATGGGCTACCTGGCCCAGGAAGCCAGCGTGTTTCGCGACCTGAGCGTGGAAGAAAACATCCTGGCCGTGCTGGAGATGACCGATAAAACCAGGCCCCAGCAGCGGGCCAAAATGGAGGAGCTGCTCGAAGAATTTAGCCTGACGCACGTGCGCAAAAACATGGGCCGCGTGCTGAGCGGCGGCGAGCGGCGGCGCACCGAAATTGCCCGCGCCCTGGCCGTAGAGCCCAAATTTGTGCTCCTCGACGAGCCTTTCGCCGGCGTGGACCCCATCGCCACCGAAGAAATTCAGGGCATCGTGGCCAAACTCAAGCACAAAAACATCGGCATTCTCATCACCGACCACGACGTGCAGGCCACCCTCAGCATTGTGGACCGGGCCTACCTCTTGTTTGAGGGCAAGCTGCTGAAAGCCGGCACCGCCGAAGAGCTGGCCGCCGACGAAACCGTGCGCCGCGTGTACCTGGGCAAAAACTTCGAGCTGAAGCGTAAAGTGAGCAGCTAAGCAGCAGCGTAATTTTTACGGAGAAAATATGATGGGTGCTACTGCAAAGCCCTGACAGGCATTTGACGCTGGACTCGTCTTGCTAATTTTCAATTTGACACTTACATTTGCCCCGTAACCAAGACGCTTGCAATAACCACACTCTTCTCACACCCATTATAATTGCGGCCCGGCCGCTCCGCACGGAGCGGCCGGTTCTGTTTCAGGGACGGAAGTGGAGGAGGCCAACCGGCCGCCGACGCTTGCGTACAGCCTGCTGCGGTTGTCTCCAGTATTCTTGCCCGCCCTTGTGTCATGTCTAAAAAGCCCGTTAAGTCCAATCAGAAGCCTGCCAATGGCAAAGCCAAGCCCCAGGACCCCAACAAGAAAGCCCGCGTTCATCAGGAGCTGGAGGGTTTCGAGATTGGCGTGAATCCCTTGGGCGAAATCATCTCGAACTACACCATCGAGCAGATAAACCAGTTTCTGGGCCGCCACGTGCGCGATAAAAAAATTGCCGACCGCGCCGGGCAATTCGGCGAAAAGCCGGCGGCCGACGACGACGAGCTTTTCCCCGTCGAAGATGGGCAGGCCGCCGAGCCCGAAGAAACCGACGAAGATTTTATGAAGCGCAGCAGTCGCGAAGCCAAACGCAAAAAAGTGGTGGACGAAACCGCCGAAGCCGAAACCTCCCGCCGCGAGTTGCCCAGCGACGAGTAAGGCAGGTTTTCGGCCAGTGCTAGGGGCCGCTGGGCGTTGACAATAGCGGCCCAGCCGCACGGGTTCCCGATTCGCGCTACTTTCGCGGGGCGGGAAAGTCCGGCGTCGCCCCTGACGCCCGGCTCAAACACCCGCGCTGCTCCCTATGAACTCGCACGACGTTGACTACCGCATCCTGGGCTCCGACATCCAGGTGCTGGAAATTGAATTGGACCCCAACGAAACCGTAGTGGCCGAAGCCGGGGCCATGGTGTACATGGAGGAGGCCATTGCCTTTGAAACCAAGATGGGCGACGGCTCCGACATGAACCAAAGCATCATGGGCAAGCTCTTCTCGGCCGGCACGCGGCTGCTCACGGGCGAGTCGCTGTTCATGACGCACTTCACGCAC
This sequence comes from Hymenobacter sp., assembly GCA_025356245.1. GTDB lineage: Bacteria > Bacteroidota > Bacteroidia > Cytophagales > Hymenobacteraceae > Hymenobacter. Next base: position 3,026 of record JANXUO010000576.1, on the reverse strand, counting down.
CGGGGCAGCCACGGCAAGGCCCACGTGGCGTTTTCGGCCCCCTACCCCGGCACCATTATTCCGGTTGATTTGGGCACCATGCCGCAGGGCCTGATTGTGCAGAAAGACGGCTTTCTGGCCGCCGCCAAGGGCACCAAAATCAGCATTCACTTTAACCAGAAATTTGGCGCGGGCTTTTTTGGCGGCGAGGGCTTCATCCTGCAAAAGCTGACCGGCGACGGCCGCGCCTTCGTGCACGCGGGCGGCACTATCATCGAAAAGCACCTCCACAACGAGCTGTTGCGCGTGGACACGGGCTGCGTGGTGGCCTTCGAGCCGGGCATCGACTTCAGTATTGCACGGGCGGGGGGCCTCAAGTCGATGGTATTCGGGGGCGAAGGCTTGTTTCTGGCCACGCTGCGCGGCACGGGCCGCGTATGGCTACAATCGATGCCCATCAAAAAACTCATTCAGGCGCTGGCCCCCATGGGCGGTAACTCCGGCAAGGAAAGCGGCTCGGTGCTGGGCGCCGGGATGCTGGGCGGCGTGTTTGGCAGCCTGATGGATGAGTAGGGGAAATTTAGGGGTTTGGGCATTTGGTGTTAGGTCGTTAAGTAGGCCTAATACCAAATACCCAAACCCTTAAATCCTAATCCCCTAACCTCCCTACTTCTTCAACTCCATCACCCAAGCCGTGCGGCCGGGGATTTTCCAGGTTTTCAAATCCGTCAGCATTTGGCCGCTGGTTACTTCCTGGGCCGAACGGAAGCCGGCAGTTAGCTCGGCGAAGCGGGTGCCGTCCACAGTTTTTTCGGCTTTGTCGGAGTTCATTACCACCATTACGGTACCTGCTTGGGAGTGGCGGAAGTACACGTACACGCCTTCGGCGGGGATGAAGTGGGTAAGCTCGCCGGCGTAGAGGGCGGGGTGGCTACGGCGGTAATTAGCCAGTTTGCTCACGTAGTCAAAAGCTTCGGCGGCGGGGCCGGTGCGGGTGGTGAAGAGGTTGGCGGCGTCGCCGGCAAAGCCGCCCGGGAAGTCTTCGCGCACCTTGCCGTCGGGGTTGCTGTAGTTTTTCATCAGCACCTCGGTGCCGTAATACAGCTGCGGTATGCCCCGGCAGGTAAGCAGCCAGGCAATACCCATCTTATACTTGGCAAAATCTTCGCCTATAACCGAATAGAAACGGCTCAGGTCGTGGTTGTCGAGAAAAAGGACGTTGCGGGTCGGGTCTTCGTACATCCAGTCGGTTTGCAGGGTGTAGTAGAGCTTGTTGATGCCCTCAGTCCAGCCCGCATCTTTGGTCAGGGCCTCGTTGATGGCGTATTGCAGCTGGAAATCGGTCACGCCCGCCAGGTTGGACTTGAAGCCGCCCACGGCCGGAAAAATGTTGCGGGCAAAAAACGCCTGCTGCGCCGTGCCCTGCACCCAGGTTTCGCCAAACATGCTGAGCTTGGGGTACTGCCCCGTCAGTGCCTCCCCAAACTGCATCAGGAAATTGCGGTCTGAGTACGAATACGTGTCAATGCGATAGGCATCAAGCCCGGTTTGCTCGACCCACCAAATAAAATTCTGGATGATGTAGGTGGCCACCAGGGGGTTGCTCTGGTTCAGGTCGGGCATGTGGGTATCAAACCAGCCTTCGCCAAACAGCTTGCGGTCGAGCACAGAGGCGTGGGGGTCGTTGAAAGCGGCATCGCGGAAATTGCTGCGCGTGTACTTGGGCCACTCGTGAAACCAGTCGCGGGCGGGCTGGTCGCGGAACAGGTAAAGCTCGTTGCCGCAGTGGTTAAGCACCACGTCGTGAATTACTTTGAGGCCCTGCTTGTGCGCGGTGGCCACAAAGTCCACGTAGTCCTGCTGCGAGCCGTAGCGCGGGTCCACGGCGTAGTAATCGGTGAGGGCGTAGCCGTGATAGCTGGTTTTGGGCTGGTCGTTTTCGACCACTGGCGTAGGCCAAATGGCCGTAACGCCCAGCTTCTTGAGGTAGTCGAAATGGCTGACAATGCCCTTGAGGTCGCCACCGTGCCGGGCGTACATCGAGTCGCGGGCCACGTGGTTGACGTGGGTGCCGGGCACCACGTCGTTGGCCGGGTCGCCGTTGGCGAAGCGGTCGGGCATCAGCAGGTACACAAAATCGGCCTGGGTGAGGCCCTGCACCCGGCCCGCACCGGTGGCGCGGGCGCATAGTTCGTAGGTAAAAGCTTGATTTTTAGCGCCTTTAAAATTTATTTGCAACTGCCCCGGCTTGGCGCTGGGAGCCAGCGTCAAAGTCAGCACGAGGTAATTGGGACCTTCGAGCTTCTGGGTTGCCATCAGCGTTACGCCAGGGTACGAGGCCAACGTGGCCACGCTACTGGCAATGCCGGGGCTGTGCACCAGCAGCTGAAGCTTGGGGTTTTTCAAGCCCACGTACCAGCAGGTGGGGTCGATGCGCATTTGGGGGGCGCTTTGGGCGTTGGCGGCCGCCAGAGCAGCGGGCTGGGCGCGGCCGGGCTGGTCGGCAAAGGGAGTAGCCGTTTGGGCACGGGCGGGAGCCAAGGTAGTGGCCAGCCACAAGGCGGCCGGAATAAAAAGGGTGCGCGAAGTCATCTAAAAAACAAGCTAGGACGTGAGCAGAACCCCAAAGTAACGGCCCTCCGCCGCCTTGATGGCCGTTGCGGTCAAAAAAACGGCGTCCCGCCTGGTTTTTTAGCCGTGGGCGGGCTTTACTTTGCACTTTGCACCCACGCGCCAAATCCTTTCCTTATGAATCGCATTTCTCGTTTCGTTACCGCCGCCCTTGTGCTTGCGTTTGCCATTAGCTTCACTGCCTGCTCGTCGGGCACCAAGTCGGGCGACACCAACGTGGAGCGCGGCTACACCAAAAAAGGCCCTGCCGCCCCCCAGGACGGCACCGCCGGCGGCGACTCGGCCACCGCCGGCCTCACGGCCGACACAGCCGCCGCCCACCGCCCCACCGGCCGCGACCTCTACAAAGCCGCCGCCAAAGCCAAAGACCGCAACCACGACGGCTTAGCTGACTAAGGCGAGAGTTGATGCCAAAG
>JANXUO010000507.1 GCA_025356245.1 Hymenobacter sp. | reverse complement strand
TGCAGGGCGCGGTACTTGTCCCAGAGCCAGGCGCGGGTGGCGGGCTTCCACACGTCCAGGATGCTGGCCGGCCCGGCCCAGAACGAGGCCACGGTGTAGGGCCGGCCCGCCGCGGTGGTGCCCACCAGCCCCAGGGTGCGCACCGTGGAGTCGTTGCGCGAAGTGCGCATGACATACGGCTCGGAAATCAGCACCGTGTTTACGCCCTGGGCCTTGAGCCGCGCCATCATCCCGGCCGGGTCCGGAAACTGGGGTTTCACCCAGGCAAAATCGCCCTGCTGCTTGGTGCCGCCAAACCAGAACAGGTCCAGCACGAGGGCGTCGAGGGGGAAGTCTTCGCGGCGCATTCGGGCGGCCACGGCCTCCATCTCGGCCGCCGACTTATACCCGAACCGGCTCTGGATAAGCCCCAGCGCCCAGCGCGGCGGCAGCGGCTGCCGCCCCGTCAGGGCCGTGTAGCGGTCCAGTATTTCGGCTTGGTTGCGCCCCGTCACCACGTAGTAGGAGAGCGAAGTCAACCCCTCACCGCCGTATTCAAGCACATCGGGGTCGGCCTTGCCCAAGTCGAGGTAGCCCGCCGCGTGGTGGTCAAACAGCAGCAAATACCCCCGGCTGCTGAGCACTACTGGCAGGGCGATGTTGAGGTTGGGCTCGCCGTTCTGGGAGGCGTAGTGGGCCTGGTTGTAGAGGTCGAGGTGGTAGCCGCGCCGGTCCAGCGGCAAAGCGCGCGAGCCGGTGCCAAAAAGCTGCTCGCCGGGGGCGAGGCGGAAGCGCACGGCCGTGCCGCCGGGGGCGGGCACGGTGGCGGGCGTGGGCGCGGCAGCGCGGCGCAGACCGGCCCCGGTGGCTTCGGCCAGCAGGGTGTCGCCGGCGGCGTTGAGCAGGGCCACGCGTAGCGGGCGGCGGTTGATGACGGCCGTCAGGCCGTTGGGCAGGGCCACGCGCAGGCTGCCGGGGCCAAGCTGGGTGCGGCGGGCGGCGTTGTTGCCAGCATCGGCGGCGGCGGTGCGCAGCAGGTCGGCCACGGCCTCGGGGCTGCGCGGCAGCACGCTCACCGAGGAGTCGGTCACCGGGCGGCGGCCGGGCGCGAAGTACGACACTTGGGTCACGCCCCGCGCCCAGCTTTGCACGTGCAGCGCGCTGCCGTCGGTGCCCTGCACGCGCAGCGTCACGCCGTCGAAGGTGTGCGCCCGGTACTGCCCGCCCGGCCTGGCCGCCGCCGCCACCGTGCGCCGCCCAAACGGGTCGCGGGCCGGTGGGCCGCCTTCGGTGCGTTGGGCCAGGGCAGGCGCGGCCAGGGTCATCCCAACCAAGAGAAACGCGAAACGGAAGTGGGGCAGGCAGGGCAGGGGCACGGGTGCGGGCAAGTAGGTTCGAGTGCGCAAGTTAGGCCCGGCGGCGGCCCAGGCCGCTGCCCGTGCTCTGGCTGGGGGCAGGTAACTTTGCGCCCATGCTCCACCCCACCGCTGTCACTGCCTCGCCTTACGCCGCTGTTTTCATTGACTTTGAGAACATCTACTACTTCATCAAAAACCACTACCTCGACCCCCAGGACACCCACGACACGGCCGTCGAACTGGTGCGCCAGCTCCGCGACACGCTCAAAACCCAGCTCAGCCTCGACACGCTGGTGATGGACGCCTACGCCGACTTCGAACGCATCCCCGCGGGGCCCCAGGGGCCGCTTTACCTGCTGGGGGTCAAAACCATCAACGTGCTGGGCACCGAGCACAAAAACGCCGCCGACATGCAGCTCTGCATCGACGCGATGAGCGTGCTTTACACCCGGCCCGACATCGGCACCTTCGTGCTCGTGGCCGGCGACCGCGACTACATCCCGGTGCTGCAACACCTGCGCCGCCAAGCCCGCCAAATTAAGGTCGTGGGCTTCCGCGAAAGCGTATCCGGCGACTTGCTCCAGATGCTCGGGGCCGAACATTTTATCGACGCCCGCGAGCTGCTGGCCCCCGGCCGCCTCGAAGGCCTCGAACGCCACCGCCAGGGCCGCCTGGCCAAGGCCGAGGAAATCCGGCTGCTGCGCGAGCGCGGCACGATGGGCGTCAAAACGGTGGCGGCCCAGCAGGCCGAGCGCGATGCCGGCGGGCTGCCAATTCCGCCCGCGGCGCTGCCCCCGGCGGGCACCGCCACGCCCGCCCCCGTGCCCCTGCTGCGCGACGAAAACGGTGTGTTTCGGGCCGCCCCGCGCTTCGTGCCGCCCGCCCCCCGTGCCGCCTCGCTCCTCGACCAGTTGATGGAGGAGCCGCCGGTGCCCTTTGCGCCCCTGCGGCGCCTCACCCGCGACACCGAGCGCCGCTGCCTGGGGCTCATTCTGGAGGAAATGCAGCGCCGCCACACCGCCGAAGTATGGCTGAGCCCCTTTCTGCGCCGCCTCACCGACGTGCTGCCCGAACTGCCCTACTACGAGCGCAGCCAGCTGGTGAACGGCCTGCGCGATGCCGGGGCCGTGCGCGTCGAAAAACGCAACGGCGAGCCACACCCGTTCTCGGTTATCGTGGCCAACTACAACCACCCCGACGTGCAAGCCCTTAACCCCGGCGACGAGTAGAACCCGCGCCAACGCCTACCAAACAGCCCGGCTGAATTTCTATTCGGCCGGGCTTTGCTGTTGATGAAGGGCTCATGCACCACTCTGGGGTGGTCCGACACCACTCTGGGGTGGTCCGACACCACTTTGGAGTGGCCCCGCCCCCTACCTTTGCGGGGGCCAACCGGACCACCGGCCGCCTTCCAAACCTCCCAACGTCTTCTCTTATGAGCTTTATTTCCGACATCGAAGCGGGCATCAAGTCCCTGTTCACCGCCACCAGCGCCGGTTTCCGCAACGACGCCACCGAGGGCCAGAACCACCTCAGTGGCTGGCTGCAGCAGTTGCGCGGCACCAACGATGCTAGCCTGCGCCCCATCGTGGCCGAGCTTGAAACCCTGCAACAGCACCTGCAAGTCAACAACGCGGCCGGCATGGCCGCCTCCTTCCAAACCCTGGGCACGCTCACGGCCGCCGCCGCCAGCCACATCCACACCTTCGAGGGCACTGGCGACAAGCTCCGCGAGCTGAGCCAGAAGCTGATTACCGCCGGGGGCAACATGCGCCACATTGCCCAGGCCCACGCCCCGGCCGCGCATTAGGCGGGAAAGAACGAGTACCCCGAAGCTCCGCTTCGGACTAATCAAATCGTAGCAACGTCCTCGTTCAACGATTGAGTTAGTCCGAAGCGGAGCTTCGGGGTACTCGTTTAATACCCCACCGCCGTATCGTCGCCCCTGGGGTCAGCCCCGCCTTCCAGGCGGCCGTCGGGCAGCACCCGGATGGCCTCGACGCGGCCCCAGGCCGCGCGGGGGTTGAGGCGGTAGCCGCGCTGGCGCAGGGTGTCCTGGGCGGCGGGCAGCAGGGCCCCGGCTTCCACGTCCACGAGGTCGGGCAGCCACTGGTGGTGCAGGCGGGGGGCGGCCACGGCCTGCTGGGCGTTGAGGCCGTAATCGACGATGCCGACGATGGTTTGCAGCACGCTCGTGATGATGGTGCTGCCGCCCGGCGTGCCCAGCACCAGGGCCAGCTTGCCGTTGCGGGTGAGGATGGTGGGCGTCATCGAGGAGAGCATCCGCTTGCCGGGGGCAATGGCGTTGGCCTTGCCGCCCACCAGCCCGTAGGCGTTGGGCACGCCGGCCTTGCTGCTGAAATCGTCCATCTCGTTGTTGAGCAAAAAGCCCGCCCCCGGCACCACCAGGTGCGAGCCGTAAGCACCATTCAAGGTAGTGGTGCAGCTCAGGGCGTTGCCGTAGGCGTCCACGATGCAGAAGTGGGTGGTTTCGGGGCTTTCGTACACGGGGATGTTTTCGCCGGCCGCCACTTCGGCGCTGGGCGTGGCGTGGCCGTCGGGGCGGATGGAGCCGGCCCGGTAGCGGTTGTAGTCGAGGTCGAGGAGGCGCTGGGTGGGCACCCGGCCAAAG
>JANXUO010000478.1 GCA_025356245.1 Hymenobacter sp. | reverse complement strand
CGACGCGAAGCTGGAGCTGCGCGGTACATCGTCCTCGCGAAGCTGGAGTTGCGCGGTACAATTACCAGTTCCAGTAATTGTACGCATTAATCAGCAGCAGGCGGTTAGAATCCAGCAGCACCAAATCGCGGCTGGCGGCGGCGAAGCTCTTGAGTACCTGCACGTAGTTGATGACCGGCAGCTGACCGGCCACCACTTCGCGTTTGTACGAATCGAGCAGTGAGCGGTAGCTGATGAGCTGCTCGCGGGCCAGCTTCTGGCGGGCTTCGAGGGCGCGTAATTCGCCCAGAATGCGGGTTTGGCGCACGGGGTTCACGGCCTGAAAATTCTGGCGGGCCTGCTGCGTGGAGCGCAGCAATACACTGGTACGCTGGCGGTTGAGTTCGCGCTGGCGGCCATCAAAGACAAACATATTAAAACTGAGCCCGGCGCTGACCCCAAAACGGTTGGGAATGTCGGACACGGTGATGGCGTTGAGGCCGCCGTTGGCAAAGGCGCTGAACTGCGGGCGGTAGCGCAGCTCGAACACCTGCTGCTGCAGGTCGAGGTTGAGGCTGTCGAGGCGGTAGCGCTCGGCGTAGCGCGAAAGCAGGACGGGCGGGCGGTTGAGGGGCAGGTTGGGGGCCGGCAGTTGCACTTCGGCCGTGTCGGGCAGGCCGCACAACACATTGAGGTCGAGTAAGTCGCGGCGGTAGGCGGTGCGGTAGGTGTTCAGGGCCAGCTGCTGGGTTTGCTGCTCGATGGTGAGGAGCGTGTAGTCGGACTGTTTCAACAAACTGGCTTCGACCAGCCGGCGCACTAGTAGGCTCTGCTTGTCGAGGAGGCCCAGCAGCTCACGCACGTAGGCCAGCTGGTCCAGGTCCTGCCGGCAGAGGATGTATTGGTCGCCGACGAGTTTTTCGAGGTCGTGTACCGAGAGGCGGGCCAGATTTTGTATACCCAGGGCCGCGTTCTGGGCTTGCAGGGCCGACACCTGGGCGCGGCCCGCGCCGGCAATGGGCTGGGTTATTTGCGCATAGCCCTGGTACAAGGCCCCGTTGGTCAGGTTTTTATCGTAGCCCGAGTAGCTATCGGCGTTGAGAGCGGAGCCGATTAGCTCGTTGCGGCCGTTGTCGTGCGAAACGACCGGCGCGAGCAGGTAGTTCGCCGTCAGCGTCAGCTGCGCCTTGGTGTAAAGGGCCCGCAGGCGTTGCGACTCAATGCCAGCCGCCTGAATCTGGTTTTGGGCATCGCGGGCCAGCGGGCTGTTCTGCCGGGCTTCGGCCAGGTAAAAATCAAGGTCGCGGGGCGTGGTCTGAGCCGAGGCCAGCCGAGGCAATAGGGCAGTCAATAAGCATAAAATCAACCGAAAATCCCGGCTCAGTAGCGGTGAAATAGGATAGCGCATAGGCACAAAGGTGAAGGTGAAATCGGAAGATGGTTTGAAGACGGAAGGCGTGCGTTGAGGCGCGGTGTCGTTAAACGGCGGGGCGTCGGCCTCGGCCGAAACACGCCGGTTGGCAGGCGCTGCCCAATGCCGTTGGCGCGGCTCCCGTTCCTGGCGGGAGGAGCATTCATACTCGTTACGAATTGAAATGAAGGTGTCAGGCACGGTAGAGACGCAATATTTTGCGTCTCTCGTTGAACGAAATCGTTGAACGGACCTGGCGCGAGTCGTTTAACGAGAGACGCAAAAAATTGCGTCTCTACCTCCTTTTTCACACTTGACTCCGCGACGAGTTTCACTCGAACGCCCCCCTCAAAAATCAACCTGAAAAGTATGCCTGCCCGCCCCGTACGCATACCCCAAAACCCAGCCTTGGCCCTGGCAGATTTGCCGGGCAATGGCTAGGCCCAGGCCCAGGCCGCCGGCCGGGCTGTCGGCCGCCCGGCGGAAGCGGGCAAACTCCTGGCCGGCGGGCAAGGGTTGGGGGCGGCCGGTATTTTCGACGCGCAGAAAGTTGGCGGTGAGGGTTATCCAGACTTCGCCGCCGGGAATGTTGTGCCGACTGGCGTTGGTGAACAAGTTGCTGAGCAGCACATCCAACAAAGCCGGGGCGATGGCCACGGGCACGGGGGCCGCCAGGGCCGGGTGCAAGCGCAGGCCCGCTGCGTCGAACTGCTCGCGGAGCTGGCCGAGCTGGGCCTGCACGGCGGCGGCTAAATCGACGGTAGCGGGCGGGGCGGCGGGGGCGGGGTTGTCGAGGCGGGCCAGCAGCAGCAGGCTGCGGTTGAGGCGGGCGAGGCGGGCGGTCACGGCCAGGGTGGCGTCGAGGTAAGTGGCTTGCTCTTCGGTGAGGCCGGGGGCTTGCAGCAGCAAATCGAGTTTCGCGCGGAGGATGGCCAGGGGCGTTTGCAGCTCGTGGGCCGCATTTTCGGTGAATTCGCGCTGGCTGCGGTACGTGCGTTGGCTGTGGGCGAGGAGCTGGGTCAGGGCCGCGTTCAGTTCCCGAAACTCGGTGGTGGTGCTGGGGGCGAAGGCCAGCGGGGCGGCCGGTTGTGCATCGAGGCGGAAGGCTTTGAGTTGGGCCAGCGTGGCGTAGAAGGGCCGCCACAGCCGCCGGTTCAGGGCGGCTTGCAGCAGCAGCATCCCGCCCAGCAGCAGGGCCATTAAAATAGCCTGGGCCGCGGCCAGGCCCGATAAAAGCTCGTCGTTTTCGACCAGTGAGCGGCGCAAAAGCAAGCGGTAGTTGCGGCCCCGGTAGCGGAGGGGCGCGTCGAGCTGGCGCTGGGGCAGGGGCTCGCGCTCCAGGCTGTCGTAGCCGACGACGGTGAGCAGCCGGGCGGGGCGGACGGGGCCAGCCGGGGCCGGGCGCAGGGTCAAATCGGCATCGAGGCGCAGGAGCTGGGGCAGGTTGGTGGCCGCGGGCAGGGCGGCCAGATGCCGCTGCACCTGTTGCTGGCGCAACCACAGGGCCTCGTCTACGTCGCGTTGGTTCAGCGCGCGCATCACAAAGTAGAACACGAACGTGCCGCCCAGCAGCACCAGCCCGGCGTAGGCCAAAAAAGCCAGCGTAGTGCGCGTGAGCAGCTTCATGCGGCCACTGGCTTAATGGTGTAGCCCACGCCGTACACGGTGCTGATGTAGTCGCCGGCGCCCACTTCGGCCAGCTTGCGCTTGAGGTTTTTGACGTGCGCGTACACCGTTTCGTAATTGTCGAATGCCTCGGCGGCATCGCCCGACAAATGCTCGGCAATGGCCCCTTTGCTCACTACGCGGCCGGGGTTGGCGAGGAGCAGCAGCAGCAAATCGAACTCGCTGCGCGTGAGTACGAGGGCCGCCCCCGCCACCGTGGCCGTGCGGGCGGGCACGTCCACGGTCAGGTCGCGCAGCTGAATTTGGTTGTGCCCGCCGAAGCGCCGCCGCCGCACCAGCGCCGCAATGCGCGCGCCCAGCTCGGGCAGGTGGAAGGGCTTGGAGAGGTAGTCGTCGGCCCCCAGGTGCAGGCCCGCAATGCGGTCGTCGAGGGCGTTGCGGGCCGAGGTAATGATAACCCCGTCCGCTTTTTTGTTACGTTGCAGCTCGCTCAGCAGCGTCAGGCCATCGCCGCCGGGCAGGGTGAGGTCGAGCAAGATGCAGTCGTAGTCGTAAAGCAGCATTTTCTCCTGCGCCTGGCCGAAGGTCGTGGCCACTTCGCACACGTACTGCGGGCGCAGGTAGGCCACGAGGCTGGCCGCCATTTCGGGCTCGTCTTCGACGATGAGGAGTTTCATGGGCGCAGTGTTTGGGGCAAGGTTACGGCTCGAAATAGAAGAAAAACGGAAGTTGGAGGTTTTTAGCGCCGGGGCAGCGCACGCCGTGCTTCGTAGCGGGCATACATGCGGGCAATCGGGTAGAAAAAAAACCGTCCTCCAATCATCCTCCAATTCGGGTTGGAAACTTTGGCTGGAAACGCTTCCAAACCAACCTCCCAGACCATGAAAAAGCTGCTGACGCTCGTTGCCCTGGCTGCCATTAGCTACCAGGCCCAGGCCCAAAAACTAAGCGCCGCCCAAGTGCCGGCTGCCGTGAAGACCACCTTCAAGGCAAAATTTCCAACGGTCAGGACCAATACCTGGGAAAAAGAAAACGGTGATTTTGAGGCCGGCTTCAACCTGAACGGCGCCACCATGTCGGCCGTCATCACGCCCACTGGCGAGTTGAAGGAAACCGA
>JANXUO010000475.1 GCA_025356245.1 Hymenobacter sp. | reverse complement strand
TCGTAGAAGACCAGCCATTCGGCTAACCACGGAATGGTTTTATCGTGCAGGTGGTGCTTGTCCGACCAGTTCAAATCGCCAGGGTAGTAGAGGCACAGGCTGTTGTCGGCGGGGTAGAAGTGCGTGTGGGCGTGGTTTCGGTACTCAACGCCAGGATTCAGCACGAATACTTTGGGCGGCCGGCCAGGGGCACAGTCGAGTTTGATTTGGTAAGTTCCCTCCCCACCGGGCGAAGCCACGTCGCCGCGGCAGCACAGAGCATTGCGTTGCAACTGGCACCGAAAGGCCGGGTAGTGGCGTTCGACCAACTGCTTCTCGCGGTGGAACACGGCGAACCAGTCTTTGCCCTGACGCGCCAAGGGATGAAAGCGCCGGCCTCCGTAGAAGCGGTGGGACGGATTGGGCACCCCGCCGTACTCCCGGGCGGTAATGCCCACCGCGGCAGTTGTCGCAGCCCGGCCACTGTTGATGAGCCCGGCGGAAGCGCGAAGCTTGGCCTCTTTGGCGTCCACGTCCTCATCCAACCCATCGGGAAAGCGCGAGCCCAGGTGATGCCGCCAAAGCTTGCTTGCGCTCAGCTGGTTCTTCTCGTCGTCAATGGCCTCGTCGGCATCATCGATGAATTCGTCGAGCGCGTCAAATAAATTTCGCTTCAATTCCTCGGAATACTTGCTCAGCAGGTTGTCCTGGGGCGTGGTGGGCATGGTGCATTTCCATTCCCGCTGCAAATCACTCCGAATGGCCTTGAGCAAGGCACGTAGTGCGCAGTCGTCGCGGTCATTGGCCACGAAGTTGCGTTCGGCCAGCACCGTCATGCACAAGCCGCTTGGCATCTTGTGCGCGCACCAGTCGCACCACGATTTTAGGTATTTCACCAGCCGCACCAGTTGACCTTTGGTATCGCGCTGCTGGCGAAACCAGGTGATGAATTCCTTCGGGTCGCTGTCTTCCCAACCCTCGTTTTTAACCGCCAGGTGCGGGTGGTCTTCGGCCGCGAGCATGTAATACACTGGCAAGTCGATGTGGTAATCGGCCTTGTAGGTGACGCGGATGCACTTCTTGCGCCACTGCGCTGGCTCGCTGGTATGGTCCTTCACGGCATCATACACCCAACGCTGCAGGGTAGTGGCCGTCACGTCGGGTTCGCAGAGGAAGTATACCCCATCGTCCAGGTCGCAGGTGTCGTCGTGGATGCGAATCACCGTCCCCAGCTTTTGGGAGCCCTGCGTGAAGAACTTCGGCTTGTAGGCCGGGTGGTGCTCCTTGAAGTAGTCGGTGATTTTGCGGCGCAGCTCTTTCTTGGACGTGCTGAGCTTGGTTTTCTTCGTACTCAGCACGTTCAGGTTCTGGTTGAAGTCCAGAAATAGTTTGTTGCAGTTAGCCATAAGAGGTGTTTGGTACTGGATTAAGCAGTTAAAGGAGTGAGGGAGCGAAGTGGGAGGCAGGGCGTGAAAGCCGGTGCGGGCGCGTTGCAGAAATCGTTGATGATTTTCCGGCCCCGGTCTTTGAAGTGGTTGCTGGCCCGCTCCTGCAAAGCGGCAAGTTTAGCCGGGTCTGTTGTGTCCAAATCGATGTATTCCTGCTTGCTTAGGAAGTCGAACTGTACCCGCTCGTACAGAAAAGCCTGCGGCGACTCGCGGCCCACGCCCTGGCTGAGCACCTTGCATACATTATCGGTGTGGTCAGCTTGCGCATGCAGCAGCATATCCAGAATGCGCATTTTATTGGCCCAGTAGAACAAGCCCCAGTTTTTTTGCTCGGGGCGTTCAGCAAACCGCTTATTGCCGGTGCCGATGGACAGCAGTTGGATGTCAGCCCACGGAATAGCCAAAGCCCCGTGGGCCTCCGTGAGGCCGATAAGGGCCGGGTTGTTGGCAAAAATGCCACCGTCCACGTTGTGGCTGATGGTTACCTCCTCTTGCGTGACATCGGCCTGATAGCGCGGGCTATAGGGGTCGAAGTAGGTGGGCGCGGCGGCCGTGGACATGCCCACTTGGTAAGCCGGCATTTGGTAGTCCCGCGTGTATTCGCCGTGGTGACAGGTTTTGTACACGCTCACTTTGCCCGATACCGCATTAAAAACCGGGATACACACTCGGGTCCGGGCGTGGCCCAGCCGGGTATTGCCATCCGGCGAGTAAGGTGCAAACTTCTCCTTCAGCAGCGCCTCCAGCTTCTTATTGGAATACCGCGCAGTGCCCAGCCAGGATAGTAAGTTTCGACCAGCGCCGAAAATGTCTTTGGCGTGGTGCGAGTACAGATGGACCAACTCCCGGGCAGGCATCCCTAAGGCCAGGGCCAAAGCGATGATACCTCCCGTGGAGGTGCCGCAGATTAAATCGAAATGCTGGTAAAGCGACGTGTGCTCGTTGCCGTCGCGCTGCAACTGAGCCTCCATGTCTGCCAGGAAGCGGGCGGTGTATAGCCCCCGGATTCCTCCCCCGTCAAGGGAAAGAATGCGGAAGGGGCGGCGAATAGTAAGCAAAGCAGGGTTCATGCGTAAGCGTCAGGGTTTAGTTTTGCAGAAAAGGCAGTTCGGCTATCAAGCGCAATACTGCGTATGTTCAAACAGTCGTGTCCATTCAAAGACACGATTGTTTCACTAACGAAACACCCCCAAGTATTGTTCCATTAGTGAAACAAATGTTTACTTTACGCAATAATGTCACCAGCCCATCATGAGCGTACAACTTGACACTGACAAACTGGCAGCTATGGTGAAATCCAAGCGAGCGAGTCGCGGGCTACGAGCAGTAGCCCAAGAGATAGGTGATGTCAGCGCCTCTACTCTTTCCCGCATTGAACAAGGGTCAGTACCCGACGTTAATACTTTTCTACAGCTCTGCAAGTGGCTGAACGTACCCACGGATACCTTCACGATAGCAGACGAGGCAACAAATGCTACTGAACCAGCTACTACAGGCAGCGATAAAATTGTAGCGCACCTACGCGCCGACCGTATTTTGCCGAAGGCTACCGCGCAAGCACTGATAGAGATGATTCAGCTTGCCTATCGGCAAGTGAGCCAGGAGGCCATTGGACACTAATAAAATAACGTTCCAGTGGTTGCAAAGCCTAAACTTCCCCAAGGTTTTCCTGCAAAAGCCGAGCGAAAAGCGATATCTCTACGCGCTGAGTTGGGATTAAAGCCGCATGACCCATTGTGTGCTTTTCGCTTGTGCGAGCACCTCAACATTCACGTGGTGGTGGCCGAGCAGATGGTGGGGCTTTCCCAAAGCAGTGCGTCGGAACTATGTAACCCGGATAGGAATTACTGGTCGGCCCTTACGATGCCTTACCATCCTTCTCAGAAGGCATCCCATCTCATTATTCATAACAGTGCCCACTCGCCGGCGCGCCAGCAAAGTAACATCATGCACGAGGTAGGGCACATTTTATGTGGCCACCAGTTGTCTGCATTTGACATAAGTAATGGACTGCCCGATTACATGCGGCACTGTCCGGTAGAGCAAGAACTGGAAGCAGACTGCATGGGCTGGACCTTGCTTTTGCCGCGTCCTGCCCTGTTAACGGCGTTGACAAACGGCTGGAGCCATGCCGATATTATGCAGCATTACAGTGCCAGCGCCGACATGGTCCGCCTTCGCATTAACAAGACCGGCGTTATGCGTCAATTAGCGTACATGCGCTAGTCGTCTTCAAAAGGACACCATTGGCGTAATGGTTGAGATTATATTTCCCGCACCGTATTCAGGAAGTCATCGAGCTTATAGGCCCCGTCCACCATGCGGCGCTCGTACACCATGAAGTAGCGGAAGGCGTTGCCGGCTTTCTGCGCCCAGGTCGCCCCCAGCTTGATTTTCTGCTCCGCGTCGAGGTGGTCACCCTTGGTTTCCACTACCAGCGTTTTGCCGCTTTTGGTCTGGATGATGAAGTCGGGGTAGTGGTTCAGGAAGCCGTTGATGCGGAAGCCGCGCCCGCGCTCGGGGTTGCGGGTCCAGAAGGCAATGTTGGGCAGGTTGGCGATTTCGTTGATGACCCGCTCCTCGAAGCCGTTGATTTTGCCCTCCTGCTCATACAGCGACTTGGTGATGTTCTTGCTGGTTTCGCCGGGCGAAATCTGAGCGGGAAAAACGTACATGGGCTGCATGAACGCCCGGTCCTGGTCGAGAAAGTCGCGGAACTTCTTGTAGGCAAAATCTTCCGACAGCCGCTTAATCTTGTCCTTGATTTTCGCGGTGTAGGTGTACTCGTGGTTGGCGAAGTCGGTGAATTGCTCGTCGGTGAAGTCCTCCAGAATGCGCTTGATGTAGCGCTCAATCTCCTTATCGGCAATGGGGTAGAGGTTGCCGATGAGGTCGAGGATACGGCGCGTGAAGTTCTTCACCCGGCTGTCTTTGTGGGCCGGGTCCAGGATATAGGCCATGATGCGCTCCTTGGCGTCGCCGTCGATACGGGTGAAGGTGGGCGTGGCTTCCTGCTTGGTTTCGTCGAGGTCCACGCGGTATAGCTCCGCCGACACGCCATCGAACTTAATGTCGGTATCGGCCTTGCCCAGCGGGAAGCCTTCGAGCAGGTATTCCTTTTCCAGCAGCACGGCCTGGCCGCCCGCGCCGGTGTCGAAGAGCGTGGCGGCGGGCTTCTTCCAGAAGAACTGCGGCAGCACCAGCGCGGCGGCCTGCGCCCGAAATATTTCCTTGATGGGGTAGGTCTTCACGAGGGATTGGAGCACGGTGGGCAAGGGCGTGGCCCCGCCGGCGGTGCTGGCGGCCACGGTTTTCTCATACTCGGCCTGCTGAGCCAGGGCCGCTTCGGCAATGGCCTGCACCGCGCCCCCGGCGGCCGGCGGGCTGGCCAATGGGTTGGCCTTGAAGTCGGCCCCGGCCGCGCCGGCTTCGGCAGCGGCTACTTCGGTAGCGGCCGGCGCGAGCGGCGCAATGCGGCTGGTGTCGATATCGGCTAGGTCGTCGGCGGCGGCCGTAGCGGCGGGCGCGCCGAAGTTCAGCGGGGCCTGCACGAAGGTGGCCAGCGGGTCGGGCGCGGGGGCCAGCGCCGTGGCATCGGCCACCTTGTAGTCGCGGGCGCTGAAACCGGCCTTGTTGAGGCCCACCACGATTTTATCGAGCGTTTCGAGGAACTTGCCGGAGGCCGTCAGCACGTAGCTCATGTTGAGCATGGGCGCGGCGTGCGGGGCCACGTAGGGCTGGCGCAGCACCCGGCCCAGAATCTGCTCCACGTCCACGGCCGACGACTTATCGGCCAGCGAGGCCAGAATGTAGGCAAACGGCGCGTCCCAGCCTTCCTTCAGGGCGTTCACCGTGATGATGTAGCGCACCTCGCATTTGGGCGAGGCCAGGTCCTCGTTCTTCAGCTCGTTCAGCCCCGCCGTTTTGATGCGGATGTGGCTTTCGGGGATTTTCAGGTCGAGGAGCTTCTTTTTCAGCAGCTCGAAGGTGGTGTTATCGTCGGCCGTTTTGGGCTGGGCCTGAAACAGCACAATGGGCCGGATGTATCGCCCGCCGGCCTTCTGCTCCTGCCGGGCCTGCAGTTCCAGGTTGCGCTGCAGCTGCAGGGCCGAGTTGATGACTTCCGTCCGGTCGTGGTGGTTGTATACGATGACGGGCAGCTTCACCATGTGCTCCTTTTTGAGCGCCAGCGCGTCCACGAAACTGATGATGTTGCTGTTTTTGCGGGGCGTGGCCGTCAGGTCGAGAATGAAGGCGGGGTTGAGGTTCTTGAGCATGTCCACGCTCAGCTCGCTTTCCGCGTTGTGGCTCTCATCCACCACCACCACCGGGTTCAGGGCCTGAATCACGCGCATGAGCGTGATATCCTCGTCGGAGCCGCCGCCCAGCTGGCCCAGCAGCGCGCCGAAGGACTGCAGGTTGCCGTTTTCCTGGTACACCTTGCGGTCTTCCTTGTTCTTGGCCCGCAGGCTGTCGAAGCTCAACACCACCAGACTCAGCTGCTCCTGCACGCTGCTGGCCGAAAAGCCGCTGCCTTGCAGCAGGGCCGCTTTGTCGTACACCTCCACGCGGCCGGCGAAGTGGGTGTTAATTTTCTGCCGGTAGGGGTGGCCGGCGTCTTTTAGATTACGTAACGTCTGGTCCAGAATGGTGATGGAGGGCACCAGCCACACCACGGCCTTGGGCCGGCCCACCGGAAAGGCCGCGAAAATGGTGCGCAGCGCGTTGGCCGCCAGGAAGGTTTTGCCGCCGGCCGTGGGCACCTTGATGGTGACGTGCGGCACGCCCGGCACCGTGTTTTTGTAGGGCTCGATGGCCGTGCCCGGAAACGGCTGCAAGGGCGTGCGCGGGTGCGAGGCCCAGAAGTCGTGGAAGGCGTCGGGCAGGTTTTTGGTAGCCTGCACGCAGTCGAGAAAACGGGCGAGGTCCGTGATGACCTCCTGCTGGTAGGGTTTGAGCTCCATATCGACCGGTGGCTAGAAGCGCGAAATGTCGCGGGGGATTTTCTTGAAAATGATGCCGTGCTGGGTCAGGAACTCGGCCGGCAGCAGGCAGTTGTCGGCGTAGATGATGTACTGCCCGGCGCGGGTGCGCATGGTGGCCAGGAAGTCGTGGTTGAGCGTGGTCACGGCGTCAGGCGCGTAGTGGAAGTAGTAGGCCGTATCGTCGTGCCGGGCCAGAAACGCCGCGTTGTCAGCCTCCTCGGCCGGGGCCGCGGGCAGGGCCTGCTTGGTTTCGGCGTAGTAGATGTACTGGCGCAGACACGGCAGGCTGGCCCGCTCGTTCACCTCGCCGTTGTCGGTAAACACCGTCTCGCCCAGCGTCAGGTAGTCGAAGCTGCCGCCGGTGCCGGGTTGGCCGGCGTAGCCCTGCATCACGCGCTTCACCCGCTCCGCCGTGATGTGCTCGGCGTAGTCTTCCATCTCCGTGAGGATGAACTTGCGGTTGCCGCCGTCCTGCTGGTTGAGCTTGAGCACGGCGTGGGCCGTGGTGCCGCTACCGGCGAAGCTGTCGAGAACAATGGAGTCTTTGTCGGTGGCGAGTTGGAGGATTCGCTCGAGCAACGATGATGGTTTGGGAGTATCAAAAGGATTTTCGGGAAAAATATCCTTCATCTCATACCGAGCGATTTTATTATCACCTGCAAACTCTCGGTTCCACCAAGTTTGAGCCGTTATGCCGCCTCGTACATCCGACAGAAACTTTTTCTGCATGGGTCTGCCTTTGCCATTAGCCCCAAACGTAATTCTGTTATCCGCGAGTAATTCTGCGAAACGGTCCTTCGAAAATATCCAAGCCCGGCTCTTTGGCGGAAGAAAAATGTCGCCATGAGGTCCAGTGATTGGGTAATCGGTATTGGCCGAGTAAGTTTTGGCGGATAAATCACTGGCTCGCCAGATACCCCGAGGGTCCGCGTCAGGATTTTTAAATGCCTTTAGCTGTTCCTCCTGACGGGGAAGAAAATTGGGCCGCCACACATTTTTGTTTTTGGCGTAGCAAATTACATACTCGTGGGTTTCAGATATATACTTGGCATCATTCGCAGGGCCATATTTCTTCTGCCAAACAATAGTAGCTACAAAATTACCCCCCCCCCCCCCATTATTTCGTCACATATTTGCTTTAAATTATACAATTCAGTATCGTCAATCG
>JANXUO010000471.1 GCA_025356245.1 Hymenobacter sp. | reverse complement strand
GCTGGGCAGCTTGTGCCCGTTGCTGGCGTATCCAGTGCCCCAGCGTTCGGTATTCGGGCAGGCGGGCACCGCTCAGCAGGGCTTTGGCATCGGCTTTACCTATCCCGTTCAATTCGCACACGGCCAGCAGCTCTTTCTTGGTCGGCACGGGCAACGTGGTCAGGGTGCCCACCCGGCTCAGCAGTTCCGGGACCCCTTCGCGTTCACGGGCCGCCTGGCGTTCGAGGCGGGCGTAGAAGTAGGGCACCCCGGCCAGCACAATTCCGGCGTGGTGTTGCGTCCGTTCGCGCAGTTCCCGCACGTAGTTCAGCTTTTCGGGCTGCATCGTGCTGGCCTCGTCAATAATGAGCAGGCTGCCCGTGTTGGCGTTTAGCTTGTCGGCGCACCGCTGAATGAGGTGGGCCAGGGTGGGGCGTTTGCCCGCGTCCACGGCCAGCGCCCGCGCCACCGCCACGAAAAATTCGCGGCGGCTCATCGAATACCAAAACTCCGTGAAATAGACGTTGGGCTGGCGTTTGAAGTAGTGCCGCAAGGCGGCCGTTTTGCCAAAGCCCGGCTGGCCCAGCACCACGGCCAGGCCGCAATCGGCCCGCGCCGTTTCACACGTGGCCACCACGGCGTTGTAACCTTCGGTGCTGAGCAACCGCAACCCGGCCAGCTCCCCCAGCGGGGCGGCGGCCCGGTTCCAGATTTCTTCGCTCATCGCCTTGTCGGTCCGGCCGGTCAGGAGGTGCGAAATGTTGGCGGCCGATACGTCGGTCATCCGGGCCAGGTCGTTTTGGCTCAGTCCCTTGTTATCCAGCAGGGCTTGCAGCCCGGCCCGGATTTGTTGCTGCGGTGTTAGCTTTGGCATTGAAAGGTTCTTTAAGTGGTATTGAAAGCCTTTTGACACGTAGCGCGGCCGGGGTGGCTCCATCCCCCGGCCGCGTTTTTTTGTGGCTAATCCAGGGGGCGCAAGCCGGTGGCGGGCCGGGGCGGGGCGCTGGCGGCGGCTTCGCGCTGTTGGTCGAGGTACCAGCTAGAACCGGCCGTTTCGGGCGCGGCGGCCGGCACCAGAGCGGGGCGTTTCGGGCGCGGCTGGCTGGCCGTGGCACGGTCGGCGGCGGCCATTTCGGCCCGGCGCGTGGCCGCGTTCCAGTCGGCCTTGCTTTGCCCGTTTGGCCCCAGTTCCAGCAGCCCCACCGGGGCCGCCTGGCCCAGCAGGTTCGCATCGGCGGCAGCCAGCACCCCGGCGCGGGCGCTCCCTTCGCCGGGCTGTTTATCGGCCACGGCTTCAGCCCACGCCCGTTTCGCACCCAGTTCCAGCCAGCCGCCCGTGCCATCGGCCCGGCGCACCAGCACCCGTTCCCGGCTGCCGTCCTGCATTTCCCACACGTCGAGCAAGTGCCCCACCAAGTGCCCGTGCAAGGCCATGTCGGGGCTGCCATCGGCCGTTTGCGGCTCAAAGTGGTGGCGTTTCCCGTCCGGCGCTTGCAGTTCCAGGCAGTGGGTGGCGTAGCGCACGGGGCGCTTGCGTTCCACAAACAGCAAATCGGCTAACCGTTCCGGGGGCAGGGCGCGGCCCTTTTCGCCCTGGCGCTCGTACCGCTGCCAGCGCGTCAGCCCGTCCGCGCCGGGGGTGTTGTTCCAGGCGGTTTCCGCTTCCCGGCACCGGGCCGTAATGCTTTGCCGGGTTTCGTGCTTCCATTCTTCGGCCAGGCGGGCCGGGTGGGGCTTGAGGTCGAGGTTGCGGGTGCTGGCGTAGTTCGACCCCCGGAACCCCGGCAAACTCACCTGGCATTGGTGCTGAAACTGCCCCAGCAATTGCTCGCTCCGGCGGGCCGTGGCGCGGTGCGCCCGGCTGGGGAAATGCACCGCCCCCGTGGCATTCAGCAGCGCTTGCACCGTCTGGCTCAGGTTGGCCGCGCCCTTGTCGTAACGGAATTGGTGCGGCACCCGCTGCTGGCGCAGCAGGTAGTCTTGCACGGCTTCGCGCACCAGTTCCCCGGTTTCCGTTTGGCCGTAAGCACTGCCCACAATCGCACCGCTGTGCAGGTCAAACACGCGCACTGCGTACACGTCGCCGGCCCGCTTACCCAGTTCGCCCCGGAAGTAAAATGGCTCTTCCGTGCCGTCAAATTCCAGCAGCAAATCCGGCGCGCTGGCCTTTTCCTTTTTCAGGGTGTAGCCGATTCGCCTGTGCGCTTCGGCCGTGCCGTGGCGGCGGGCTTCCCAGGCCGGGCGGTTTTTGTCCAGCATCTGCCGCACCGTGGGCAAGCTCAGGGCGGGCCAGTCCAGGCCGTGGGCACTGCTGTAGGCTTTGTAATCGGCCCAGGTTTTTTCCAGGCTGGGTTTCAGGTAGTCCGCGAACCGATTAATCAGCCATTCTTTGTGAATCGGCTTCATCTTGCCCGCGTTGCCGTTGTTGGCCGGTGCCCCGCGCCGGGCCAGCAGGCAGGCCGCTTTGTCGGGGGCCGCGCCGTAGGCCGTCAGCTTGCGGCAAAACAGGGCGTACACCACGGCCGGGTCGGTGGCCTTGCCCGCCGTGGGGCCAACCGGCAACGCCAGTTCCTGAAAGGCAGGCAGCACCTCTTGCCGGGTGTAGGGCCGGGGCGTGTGGGCCAGGCACCAATCCAGCGCGGCTTGCAGCCGGGCGTAGGGTTGCGCCGCCGGCCCGCTCAACTGGTGCGCAAAGCCCGACACCAGGCCCGGCGCGTTTTCCGCAACGGCCTGGCTCAACAACTCCGAAAGTTCCAGGGCACGGCGGGCCGATTCCCGCAGGGGCTGCTGCTGCTGCAACCGTGCCCGTAGCTCTTGCTCCCCAGGGATTCCGTAGCACCGCCGCGTAGCCTCTGGAATGCTGGCGTGGCGAATCAGCTTCTCCCGTTTGTCGGCGGGGTTGGGTTTTATTGCCCAATCCAGGGACTGGCCCGCACGGTAGCGCCGCACACCCTTGCGAATGCGCTCACGGGGCACCAGGTAGATTTTTTCTACCTCGTACCACGTTAAATAAAGCCCGTCGCTGTGCATTTCCATTGCTCGCCTCGGCTATCCGTTGAAGGCTTGGCCTTGCAAGTCCGCTAGCGCTTTGTCCACTTGGCTCACTTTCGGCCGCTGGGCTGACCACTCCAGGAACCAGGCAAAAATTCCATCTGCAATGCGGGGGCTTTTGCGGGCACCCGAAAGCACTTGGCAGATAGCAGCATTGCTTACGCCCATTTTCGCCGCTATTTCGGTCTGGGCACCTGTTGGCAAAGCCGCCTTTATGCGGGCCAATCGTTCGGAGTTAGCTACGTTTGTCATGGTTTTGCGAGTTTTAACGCTGCAAACATACAACCAACTCAACCAATTTTCAACTCCAATGGCTGAAAAAAATAACTCCAAAGAAAGTAGCCAGCTTCGACAGGTGCGGGAATCATTGCACATGAAGCAGAAAGACTTTGCCGAAAAGCTGGGAATCACGCAATCATATTTGTCAGCAGTGGAACTAGGCAAGAAGGAAATTACAACCAAGCTCAGCAAAAAGCTAATTGAACTTTTCCAGGTTTCGTCAGATTGGCTAATGCGCCGCGAAGGTTCTATTTTCAGAACCGAAAATGGCCCCCTAATTTCGAACGATTTGGCCCCCCAATTTGGCGAAAAGGGTGTTTTTTCGCCAAAAAACAGTCAAAACAATTCGTTGAAAATTGGTGGGCCATCGGAAAACGAAGCCGAAAAAGCCGCCTTGCGTGAGCGGCGGCTAACAGCCCTTTGGAACCAGGTTATCAACCGGGGCCAGCTTGACATGACGGGCTACCATACCATTGGTTTTTGCTCCGTCATGGGCAACTATTCGGACGCGGTGTTGAATTTCATCTACAAAAAAGCCGACGAACAAGTAATGCAAGTTCTTGGCCAAGTGCTTGACGGAAAACTAGCTATCCACGAAGCACCGAGCAAAATAAACAAGATACTGGCCCCGCTAAACGATATGCAAAGCCTGTTTATGAAACTAGAATCTACCATTATTGATACAATGGTTAGCACCTTGCAACAGTACCCCGAAGCCCAGCAGCTAATCAAAGGCGCTCCCTTCTACGTGACCGACCTGTTTAGCGGGAAATGAAAAGCCGTGTTTGGCCTCACAACGTGGCCTTACGACCATTTTTACCCGTGTTTGGGCCGTTTTCAGCCGCTTTTAAGGATAAACAGGCAGTTGTAGCCAGTATTGGGGTTTGCAGTCCAAGCAGGGCGCATTTCGGTCCAGGCATCTTTCAGGCATTTTTCAAGCAATGCACTTTTTGTTTTGCGCGGGCCAGCGGCGTTTTTTCACACAAAAAAGCGCCGTAGCACTACTGCCAGGGCGCTTTTTGCGGTTTTTTTCGCAAATTTTTCTTTAAGCTCTTTTTATACTTTTTGTTCTACCCCCCATACCGACGGCGGGCGCACCCGCACCGAATCGAGCTGCACGAGCTGCTGCCGAGTCGAAAAAAACAACGCGTCAGCCGCTAGTGCATGGCCGACGGCCCGCGCCGAGGGGTGGGCCAAGCGCAGCTGCCAGGCCGCGGCGTAGGCCAGACGCTGGGTGTCGGCAGCGCCGGCCGCCGAGAGCAGCAGGTCGCGGATGCGGAGGTCGGCGGCTGGCAGGCAGAGGGTGGGTGCGGCGGCTGGCCCAATGGTTAGCTGGCTGTTTATGAGGCTGATTTGACCGATTTGCAGGCCCGGCAGTTGCATGGGCAGGCGCTGGTGGAAGGGGCGGTTGGGGTGGCGGCCGGGGTGGCGGGGCAGGGCGGCAACGGTGAGGTCGAGGGAATCGAAGGTAAGGCTGTCGAGCGGCACCGTGCCTTTGCGCAACAGCGCCCACAGGCCCAGGCCGGCCGCGTCGAGGCGGGCCAGGCGCAGGTGCAGGCGGGGGAGGGTGTCGGCCACGGTAGGACCGGTGGGGGCGAGGCGCACGTCGCGCAGGGTCAGGCTTTTTTGCCAGAGGTGGGTGCGCAAGTTGCCGATTTGCAAGCGGTACTGGCCGTGGGTTTGGGTGCCCACCTGCTTTTCGAGGCTACGCTTGAGCCAGGGGTCGAGTAAGAGCAGGGCAAGGCCCGCCAGCAGCGCCAGCGCCGTTAAAAGCAGGAGCAGCCTACGGCCCCAGCGGCGGGTGAAATAAGGGGTGGAGGTGGTGGGCACGGCAAAAGAAACGGGCGTAGCCGTAAACGGCCACCGGTAGGGTAGGTTGCTGCTGTTCGCTGGTTTCCGATGCAGTGGCGGGTGGTGGCAGTAGCGTGGGAAGGGCCGCTCCATGCTACTTTGCGCCCATGCAAACTCCCGATGCGCTGGGCGCGGCCGTGCTGGCTGGCTTCGCCCATAATTTTCGTCAGTATAAAGATTTGGCCGATAAGGCCCTGGCCCAGCTAGCGCCCGCTGATTGGGCTTGGGTGCCTGCGCCCGGTGCCAACTCGGCGGCCGTAATTGTGCAGCACCTGGTGGGCAACCTGCGCTCGCGCTTTACCGATTTTCTGACTACCGACGGTGAAAAGCCCGACCGCCAGCGCGACGCCGAGTTTGCCGAGCCCGGCACCGCTGCCAACGTGCCAGCCCTGCAAGCGGCTTGGGAAGCGGCCTGGGCCATCTTATTCAAGCTGTTGGACGATTTGCAGCCCGCCGATTTACTGCGCACGGTGCACATCCGGCAGGAGCCTCACACGGTGCTGGCGGCCCTGCAACGCCAGGTGGCCCACTATGCTTACCACGTGGGGCAGCTAGTGCAGCTGGCCAAGCACATCAGGGGTGAAGCGTTTCCCTCGCTCAGCATTCCGAGGGGCGGGAGCGCGGCCTTCAACCAGCAAATGCCCGCCCGCTAAGCTCACCCGCAACCTCGTTGGGGGCGAAGCGGTATGCGTTCCAAATTCACTTCAATCACTCTATGCTGGCCCTTACCACCCTGCTCTCCGACCCCGAAGCCGAACGCATCAACGGCATTATTAAAAGCCTGGAAACCAAGTTTGGCCTCGATGATGTGCAGGCTACCCTCGACCCGCACCTAACCTACCAACTGGCGGGCGTGAAGCACCTAGCCGAGTTGAAGGCCGCGCTAACCGCCGTGGCCCACGCCACGGCCCCGTTTGTGGCCCACGCCACCGGCCTGGGCGTGTTTCCGGGGCCGCGGCCGGTCATCTACATTCCGGTGCTGCGCTCCGATGCCCTCAACGACCTGCACCGGCGCGTGTGCCTGGCCACGGCCCCGCTCTGTTCCCAAACCGACCGCTTCAGCACCCCCGACCTGTGGCTGCCCCACATTTCGCTGGCCCTGCACGACACCACGCCCGAGCTGCTCGGCCCGGTGCTGATGTATCTGAACGAAGAGACCTACAACCTCACGTTTACCATTGATAACCTGGCCATCCTGCACCAGCAGGGCGAGCTGTTTGTACGCGAGCAGGTATTTGCAATGGGCGGCGAAGTGCGGGGCAGCTAAGGCTCGATGCTACCCCAGGCTCTGCCACAGGTACTTGCAGGCCAGCGTGCGGTACGGCCGCCAGGCCTCGGCGAGGTGCAGCATTCTCTTTTGCAGGGCGCGGCCGGTTTCTTCGAGGCCGTAGTGTTTGCGCATGGCGTTTTGGATGCCGAGGTCGCCTTCGGCGAAGACGTCGGGCTGGTCGAGGGCAAACATTTGCAGCATCTGGGCCGTCCAGCGGCCCACGCCCCGGATGGCCGTGAGGTGGGCCGTAAAATCGTCCCCGGAGAGGCCAATAAGGTGCTCGTAGTCGAGCAGGCCGCGTTCGTTGTATTCGGCAATGGCTTTGAGGTAGCCCGCTTTTTGGCGCGAAACGCCCACCTGCCGCAAATCGTCCTCACTCATTTCGAGTAAGATGCGTGGTTCGGGGTAGCCTTCGGGCGGGAAGCGGCTTTGAAAGCGCTGCCAGATGGCGGCGGCGGCTTTGGTCGAAATCTGCTGGCTGACGATGGCGCGGAGCAGGGCCAGGTACAAATCCTCGTGCGGCCGCGGCACAATGGCCGGGCCGGTGGCGATGAGGCGGGCCAGCACGGGGTCGGCGCTGAGGTGGGCGAGGGCAGGCGACATGGCTGGTGGGAAGCGTGTTAAGTCGTTGCAGATAAATTTTTTAGTCCAATAGTTTTAAGTATTTACGCAAAAGTAAACGCACAAAAAGGACGGTCATGCTGACGAAGGAAGCATCTGTACGCCTGCTAATCCAATCGTTCAGCGGTAAAAGGTAGTAAGCGGTAGAGATGCTTCCTTCGTCAGCATGACCGTCAGCATGACCGTTCGCTTGGCCCGTTCGCCAACTTTGAGCACGAAGCCCGGTTTTTTGAGGTCGAAGCCGGTTCGGGGCCTCTGCACGGGGGCCTACCTTTGCGGGTATGCTCGTCGGGTCTTTTTTGCTGCGTTGGAAAAAGGGCTGTTGCGGGCGGGCGGCCGGCCTGCTGGCCCTGGCGCTGGCGGGCTGCCAGCCCACAACAGCCCCGCCGCCCCCGGCGCTGCAAGCGCAGTTTCGGCAACTACTGCACCTCGGCGACTCGGTGTACGCCCAGAAGGCGGGCTTCGGCACCTTTGCCCGCGCCCTGGCCTACTACGACCGCGCCCAAACCCTGGCCGACGCCTCGCAGGACACGCTGCTGCTGGCCGAGGCCGCCTTCGCCAAAG
>JANXUO010000188.1 GCA_025356245.1 Hymenobacter sp. | reverse complement strand
GTTTTTTAGCGCCGTCGCCAGTTCTTGCTGAAGCTGTGCGCCCGAATCAGGCTTTGCTGTCAGCGAAATACTGTATTGCTTTTGCAACTGCTCCCAATCGGCAATCGGAATGAAAACGCCGGTGATGGTGCCTTTGGCATCGGAAAGATATTTTAGGTCCATTGGAAGCAAGTTGGAATCAGCGGAATCACGGTTAATCAGCGTCAATCAGCGATTTAGGCGGAGAAGGACGAGCCGCAGCCGCAGGTGCTTTTGGCCTGGGGGTTGTTGAACACAAAGCCCCGGGCGTTGAGGCCGTCCTGAAAATCGACTTCCATGCCCAGCACGTACATGGCGTGCTTTTTATCCATCACCAACAGCACGCCGTCGAGGTCGTAGGTTTCGTCGGCCTCCTTGGCTTTGTCGAAGCCGAGGAGGTAGCTCATGCCGGAGCAGCCGCCGCCTTGCACCCCGATGCGGAGGCCGTAGTCGGCGGGCACGTTTTTCTCCTGAATGATATTTCTGACCTCCACAAGGGCGCGGGGGGTGAGGGCGATGGGGGCGAGGGTGGCAACGCTGGCCATAAGGGTAGGGCTGAAGTGTAAAAAAGTGCTACGCAAAGATACGGCCGTCCGGTAGCGGCGCGTTGGGGCACAAACAGCCAGCAACGGGCCGCGGTTCACGCCGTAAGTTTGCCCCGCCAAAAAGCCGAATTTTACCGTAGTTACCCAGCCCTGATGAACGATACCGCCTACCTCTTTGACCTGCTCAAAATCATACTGCCCGCGCTGATTGTGGCCGGGGCCATCTTCTTGTTATTCCGGCAGTTTTTGGAGCGCGAGCAGCAGCGGCGTTTAATTGAGCTGCGCCTTGAAAATAGTAAAACCACGTTGCCCATCCGTTTGCAGGCGTATGAGCGCGTTATCCTGCTGCTCGAACGCATCTCGCCGAACAACATTTTGGTGCGCCTGGGCAGCGCCGGGCAAACCGCTGCTGAGTACCACCGGGTGCTGCAGGAGGAAATCAGGGCCGAGTACGACCACAACATCTCACAGCAGCTTTACCTTTCTTCCGACGTCTGGGCGCTGGTGAAGGAAGCCAAAGAAAACGTGCTGACGACGGTAAACCGGGCCTTTCATGGCCTGCCCAACCCCCAGCAGCTGCGCGGCACCGAATTGGCCAAGCGCATTCTGGAAGGCCTAATGAACGACGAGGCCGACCCCACCGCCCAAGCCATTGAGGCCGTAAAGCGAGAAGCATCGGGGTTGTTTTGAGGTGACGCGGGCTTTAAACCCACGAGTAAACCCGTAAGCAGTTGATTTAAACGCAACGGATGTTCTGAATACTCAATGCGCTGGTTGAAAACCCGCGTTACACGAGACTACTGCCCGCTCGTAACAAGCCTCGTAAAGCGGTACGATGTGCTCGACGGCAAACTCTTCGGCCCGCGCCCGGGCGGCAGCTTTGAAGCGCGGCAAATTCGCGTCTTCCAGCACGTAAAGGGCATTTTTTACCATGTCGTCCACGTCGCCGATGTTGCTGGTGAAGCCGGTGACGCCCGTCACGTTTAGTTCGGGGATGCCGCCGGCGTTGGTGCTCACCACGGGCACTTCGCAGGCCATCGCCTCCAGGGCCGCCAGGCCGAAGCTCTCGTTTTCGCTGGGCATCAGAAATAAGTCGCTTACACTTAGTACCTCTTCCACAGCTTCGAGCTTGCCCAGGAAGCGAATGTCGCGGTGGCAGTCGAGGTCGCGGGCTAGCTTTTCCATGCGGGTACGGTCGGGGCCGTCGCCGATGAGCAGCAGCTTGGCCGGAATGACGGCCCGCACCCCGCAAAAAATCCGCAGCACGTCCTCGACCCGCTTCACTGCCCGAAAGTTACTGGTGTGAATAAGGAGCTTTTCGCCTTCGGGGGCAATGGCAGTGCGGAAATGGGTTTTTTCCTGCTTGCGGAAACGGCTCAGGTCGATGAAGTTAGGGATGACTTCAATCTCCTTCTCAATGGCAAAATACTCGTAAGTTTCGCGCCGCAAATCGGCCGATACGGTGGTCACGCCGTCGCTCTGGTTAATGCTAAACGTAACAACAGGCTCGTAGCTGGCATCCTTGCCGACGAGGGTTATGTCGGTGCCGTGCAACGTGGTAACTACTGGAATGTGAATGCCTCGCGCCCGCAAAATCTGCTTGGCCATGTACGCCGCCGAGGCGTGCGGAATGGCGTAATGCACGTGCAGCACGTCGAGCTTCTCGTTTTGGGCAATGTCCACCATCTTGCTGGCCAAGGCCGACTCGTAGGGCGGAAACTGGAACAGCGGGTAGGTGGGAATGTAAACTTCGTGATAAAATAAGTTCTCGTTAAAAAAATCGAGCCGAACCGGTTGATTATAAGTTATAAAATGAACACGGTGCCCGCGCTGGGCCAACGCCTTGCCCAACTCGGTGGCCACTACGCCGGAGCCGCCAAAAGTGGGGTAACAAACAATTCCGATGTTCATCAGGGGAAACAAAGTGGGTGCGTAATAGAAATAGGCGCTGAAGGCCCGTTGCGGTTGCCTAACTACGCAAACCGGTAGATGTTGGGCGACGAGCAACATTTCTCATCAATACTGCTGCTGACGATGGGAGTCAGCAAAAGCTTTAAAAAGCGGCGTAATAAATTTGCTCTAAATCCTTTTCGGTAGTTGCGCTGGCTAAAAAAAGAAACCGGGGCTACATCTCAAAACTAGAGAGGCAGCCCCGGCCTTTGAGTAGGCAAAAGGAGAGTGTTTACTGCTTGGCCGAAGCCGCCATGGCCTTGTAAATCACGTCGTGGATGCGGGTGCGGATGTTGTACTGCCGTAGCTTGTTATTGCCCGCGTCGGGGTAGACGCGGTTCGACAAAAACACGTACAAAATCTTGTTTTCCGGGTCCATCCACACGCAGGTGCCCGTGAAGCCGGTGTGGCCGAAAGTACTGGGCGGCGAGAGGTTGCTAGTAGGGCCGGTGGGCTTACTGGGGTCGCCAATGTCCCAGCCCAGGCCGCGGCGGTTGCCGGCCACCTGCGGCCGGGCAAACTCGGTCACTACCGGCGAGTTGAAGTAGGCCGTGCCACCGTAGCGGCCGTTTTGCAGGTTCATTTGCATCAGTACGGCCAAGTCGTTGGCGGTGGCGAAAAGGCCCGCGTGGCCGCCCACGCCACCCACAAGGGCGGCGGTTTGGTCGTGCACAGTGCCTTGCAACTGCTCGCGGCGGTAGTAGGTATCATTTTCGGTGGGGGCGATGCAGCTTTTGGGGAAGTGCGTCAGCGGGTTGTACGTCATCGAGCCCAGGCCCAGCGGCCGGTAGAACTGGGCCTGCAAAAAGTCTTCCAGCGGTTGCTTGAGCAGCTTTTCGGCCAGGCGCTTCATCACCATGAAACTCAGGTCGGAGTATTCGGTGGGGTATTTGCCGCCGATTTTAGGCATAAGGCTGCTGCGCACCGTCCAAGCCCATACCGAGTCGTCGGCGGCCTTGGTAGAGTACTCGCCGGGGGCTACTTCGTTGGGGAAGTCGTCGGAGCGGGTGCTGGCGTAAAAGGTGGGTTTGAGCTGGCCGTCGCGCAAGGTGCGCTCCCAGGTGGGGATACCGGGCTTGAGACCTGCCTGGTGCAGCAGCACGTCGCGCACGGTCATCTCGCGCTTGTTCGAGCGCTGCAATTCGGGCAGGTAGGCTGCCACGCGCTCATCTAGGCTCAGCTTGCCCTGGTCTTTTAAGTACATGATGGCCTGCAGCGTACCAGCCACTTTGGTGACGGAAGCCAGGTCGTAGAGCGTACTGCTGGTGACGGGCTGGCTTTGGTCGTAGGTGCAGTAGCCGTAGCTCTGGTCGAAGATGACGGTTCCGTTTTTGGCCACCAGCACTTGGCAGCCGGGCGCGGCGGCGTAGGTCTGGCTTTCGAGGGCGATGTTGTCTATGCCTGCCAGCACGCGCGAGTCAAGCCCTTCGCTCTCAGGCGAAGCGTAGCGTAAACGGCGCAGGTCGGGCGTAGGCACGCCGGTGCCGGCTTTCAGCGTTTCGCTTACCGTCACGGGCAGGTGGCCCACGGCGGGCAGTGCCCCAAACAATATTTGGGGCAGCACAATCTGGGCGGCGTAGTGGTCTTCGTAGCCGCAAACCAGGGTGTGTGCTTCCTCCAGAAACTTGAGGGCGTAGGCATTGCCCATGGCCACGACCACCGTTTTGAGGCCCGGCGTGGCGTTGAGGCGCTTGAGAAACTTTAGGGTGCCATCGCCCAGCCCGTAGTTGTGGGCGGGCGTGTTGTTCATCTGGTGTAGACTCACCACCACTACGTTGTAGGCTTTGAGGCGGGGCAGCAGTCGCTCAAACGCCGAGTCGGGCGCGTAGCGGTCGGGCACGGCGTACACCGGCCCGGCCTGGTATTTATTAAAAATGGTGGCATACGGCCCCTCGGCGGCGGCCCCGATGGTAACGGCCGCAATCCGTAGCGTATCGAGCCGCCGGAAGGGCAGGAGCTGGTCGGCGTTTTTAGCTACTGTGATGGCGTGCTCAAAAATGCGCTGCGTCAGCACCCGCGTGGCCGGCTGGCCGATGCTGTCGCGCAGCGTAACAAGGTTGGCTGGCTGATAATTAGCCAGTCCGGCCCAGTATTTGGCTCGCAGAATTTTCTTCACCCGCAAGTTCAAATCTTCCTGCAAAAGCTTGCCCGTAGTCACGGCGTCCTTGATGCGTAGCAGGGCGGCGGGCACGTCCTCCGAAAACAGCAGCACGTCGTTGCCGGCCGCCAGGGCCATAGCGTCCAACTCGCCGTCTTTGTAGAGCTTGCTCACACTCTTCATGTTGAGCGCATCGGTGAA
>JANXUO010000411.1 GCA_025356245.1 Hymenobacter sp. | reverse complement strand
TTGAAGAGGTCGCCGTTCACGTAGGGGAAGTCGCGCAGGTGGGCGGGCAGGGTGGTTTGGCGCTGGTCGTCGGGGGTGTCGAGCACCTCAAAAAGCTGGTGGAGCAGGCCGCCCAGCTCCTGGCCTTTGGGGCCGGCGTGGCGGCTCACCAGGTCCATGAAGGCGGCGCGGGGGAAGATGTCGGTGTCTTCGGCGAAGAGGCAAAACAGCAGGCGCACGAGGTAGCGCTCCAGGTCGGGGCCGCGGTAGCCGGCGGTTTCGAGTTGGTCGTGGAGGCGGCCCATGCGCTCGGCGGCGAGGCGGTTCACGGGGTCTTGCTCCTGGTAGCGGCGCTGCTCGTAGCCGGCCATGAAGCCGAAGAGGCGCACGTGCTGGCCGAGCTGGGCCACCTGAATTTCGGTGTGGTCGGCCACTTCGGGCAGCACGGTGCGCCCGCGCAGGTCGTAGAGGCGCAGGCGGGCAAAGTCGGAGATGAAGATGTACTGGGGCTGTTCGTGGGCGGGCAGGTCGCCGAGGTATTCGAGGGCCTGCTGGTAGGCGGCTTCGAGGTTGGCGTGGCGGCTTTTGCTTTCGGCCAGCAGCACGCCGGGCCAGAACAGGTCGATGCGGCCCCGGCCCAGGGGCACGGCGGGTTCGGCCACCTGCCCGGCGGGCAGGGAGGGGGCGGTTTTGCGCACGGGCCGCTCAAACTCGGCCAGCCCCCGGCGCTTGGTGCCGAAAACGGCAAAGAAGTCGTTCCAGAAGGACTGGGCTTCGGCGTTTTCTTTGGTGGCGTCGCGGTAGTCGTGGGCAAAGCGGTGGGCGTTGGCGCGGATGTCGGACCAGGCGAGGGGTTGGGGCAAGGGCATGGGGGGCGGGGCAAATGCGGGGGCAAGGTAGGGCCGGGGCGGGCCATTGCCGCGCCGGCCGCCGCCGGGCTGCCCGCCCCAACAGCCCCCCGCGCCGCCCGGCGTTGGCCCTTTCTGCCGAACTTGCCAGCCCAACCCCTTTCCTTCGGCCGCCATGCGCTGCGTTTTTGCCTTCCTTTTGCTCGGGCTGCTGCCCTGCGGCCTGCGGGCCCAGCGCCCGGCCCGGCTGCCAGCCGGCCTGCTCAGCCCCGACTCGCAGCGCGTGTGGCGGCTGCGCCCGCCCTCGGCCGATACGGTGCGCATCAACGCCCTTATTGACGAGGCCCTGCGCCACGTCGATACCAACCTCGACAGCGCCCAGCAGCTCGTCGAAGCCGCCGTGGCCCTGGCCTGGCGGCGGGGCCAGGGCAAGGGGCTGGTGTACGGCCTCAACTACGCGGCCACGGTGTACTACCACTCCTCCGACTACCCGGCCGCCCAGCGCGGCTTTGCGCTGCTGCTCTGGGCCACCCGGCGCGCCCACCGCCCCGAGATGGCCGCCGCCGCCTATCTGGGCCAGGGCAACGTGGCCCGCGACCTCAACAACTACGCCGGGGCCGAAGGCTACTTCCGGCAGGCCCAGGCCGCCTACGCCGCCCAGCGCCCCCCCAGCCGCCAGGGCGTGCTGGCCGCCCTCGGCAACCGCGCCTACAACGCCCTCGACCGCGACTCGCTGCCCCAGGCCCGCCGCCTGATGCGGCAGGCCCTGGCCTTGCTGCGCCAGCTGCCCCAGGCCCGGCACCCGGCCCGGTTCCGGCTCGAGATGGGCCTGGTGCAGCAGAAAAGCCACCAGTACGACTCGGCGGCCCTGGCCTTTGCCGAGGCCGTGCGCGTGGCCCGCGCCACCCACGACCTCAGCCCCGAAGCCGAAGCCCTGCAATCGCTGGCCGAGCTGGCCCTGCGCCGGGCCGACTACGCCCAGGCCCTGCGCTACGCCCGGCAGGCCGGCACCATCTTCGCCGCCTGGCACGACCCCCAGCAGGAGGCCGACGTGCTCAAGCAGCAGGCCGCCGCCCTGGCCGGCCTGCGCCGCCCCGCCGAAGCCTACGCCACCCTGCGCCGCTACCTCACGCTCTACGACAGCGCCCTGGTGCGGCAGCGGGCCGCCGACGTGGTAAGCGCCCAGGCCCGCTTCGACCGCGCCGGGCAGGAAGTCCGCATTGCCGGGCTCGAAAAAGACCGCCGCATTGCAGCCCTCGAAACCGAGCGGCGCACGACGCGCACGCGCCTGCTGGCCGCCGCCGCCGCCTTGGTGGCCCTGCTGCTGCTAACGGCCGTGGTGCTGGGCTACCGCCGCCGCCAGCGCACCCGCGAGGCGGCCCTGCGCCATGCGCTGGCCGCCAACCTGCACGACGACGTGGGCAACCTGCTCACCCAAATCAGTATGCAAAGCGGCCTGCTGCGCGAGCGCCAGCACTCGCCCGAGCAGCTGCTGCGGCACCTCGACCGGCTGGCCGGCACGGCCCACCAGGCGGCCCGGCAGATGAACGACGTGATATGGGGCCTGGGCGACGAAAGCCAGAGCCTGCCCCAGCTCCTGGTGCGGATGCGCGACCACGCCCACGAGCTGCTGGCCCCAACGGCCATCGCCCTCGATTTCGAGGTCGATGATACCCTCACCGGCACGGAGCTGCCGGCCGAGGTGCGCCAAACCCTCTACCTCGTCTTCAAGGAGAGCCTGCACAACGCGGTGAAGCACGCCCACGGGGCCACGCGGGTGCAAGTGCGCCTGGCCCGTACCGCCGGCCAGGTGCTGCTGCGGGTGCAGGACGACGGGCGCGGCCCGGCGCCCGCCCCGAGC
The DNA here is from genome assembly GCA_025356245.1 of Hymenobacter sp. Lineage (GTDB taxonomy): Bacteria > Bacteroidota > Bacteroidia > Cytophagales > Hymenobacteraceae > Hymenobacter. The sequence goes on along the minus strand of JANXUO010000411.1, from coordinate 645 downwards.
CGGCTGGGGGGCCACGGCCTGCGCAACATGCACGCCCGGGCCGAGGCCCTGGGCGGCACCCTCAGCGCCGGCCCGGTGGACGGCGGCTTTGCGGTGCAGCTCGCGCTGCCGGGGTGGGGGCAGCGTTGATGCGTTCTTGGTTTTAGGTGTTGGGTTTTGAGCAGCCGTGCATAAGTTGCCGTCAGGGCATGGCAACAGGTTGTTGGATTGCCAAGGTAGGGCCGCCCCGCGCTATTGCCGCGCCCGTCGTATCCTTGCGCCATATTCCGGCCTTTCAGCTCCTTGCTTATGCTGCCCCTGCTTGCCCGTGCTACCCGCTGGCTGGCCGCCCTGGCCCTGAGTGTGCCGTTGGCTACCGCCGCGCTGGCCCAGGCCCCGCGCCCGGTGCCCACGCACCCCGACTCGCTGCGGGCCTACCTGCGCCGGCCGGGGCTGCCCGACACCACGCGGGTGAAGTACCTGCTTGGCCTGAGCACCTACTTCATGAATTCCGACCTCGACAGTGGGCGCTACTACGCCGAGCGGGGCCTGGCCCTGGCCCGGCGCAGCTACTTCCGCTGGGGCCAGGCCCACGCCTGGGGCAACCTGGGGGCGGTGGAGTACTACGTGTCCGATTTTGTGGCCTCGCAGCGGGCCTTCGAAACC
>JANXUO010000396.1 GCA_025356245.1 Hymenobacter sp. | reverse complement strand
GTCCAATTCCTGCTTGCTGCCCACGAATTCGCCGACGTTGTGCATGGCTTCGCCGCCGCTGGCGAAGCCGGCCAGGTACTTGAGGTTGTACATCCAGTCTTGCTGGGGGGCGTAGCCGTAGTTTTTGACGGCATCCCAGCGGATGCCGTCGATGCCGGTTTGTTTTTTCATCCACAGCAGCCAGTTGCGGGCCTGGGTGCGGGAGTAGCCGTCGGCCTGCGGGGGGTTGAAGGTGGCGTTGGAGCTGGGGCCGAAGCCGTTGGCGCCGCCGTCGTCGCCGTAGCAAAAGTCGGGGCCGAAGGCGGGCAGGGCGTAGTCGCCGCTGGTGCTGTTGTGGCCGGCGTGGGCGTGGAAGTTGGGGGCGTTTTTGGGCCAGCGGCCGGCGCGGGCCAGGTAGGCGGCGGCGTTGTCGGCGGTTTCGGGCAGGGGGGTGGCGTAGCAGGCGTTGCGGAAGTTTTTGTAGCCCGCGTTGGCGCTGGGGGAGAGGCCGGCGGGGTCGAGGCCGCCGGCGCCGCCGGTGCCGCCGGCGCCGTCCATGTGGTTCAACACCACGTCCTGGATGACTTCGATGCCGTTGGCGTGGAGCACGGCGATGAGGCGCAGGAGCTCGTCTTTGGTGCCGAGGCGGGTGGTGGTGGTGCCTTTCTGGAACTTGTCGCCGAGGTCGTAGTGGTCGAAGGGGGCGTAGCCGACGGCGTTGGTGCCGCCGTTGTTTTTGACGGCCGGCGGTATCCACACGGCATCAATGCCCAGGCTTTTGAGGCGCGGGGCGAGCTCGGTGAGGTAGTCGGCCCAGCGGGTGCGGAAGTTGCCGTTGGTGTAGTCCCACCAAAAGCCTTGCAGCACGACCTTTTTGACGGTGGTTTGGGCCAGGGCGGGGGCCAGGGGGGCGAGCAGGGCCAGGGCCAGCAGCAGGGGGCGGAGCAATTGTTTCATAGGGGAGGCGGGTTGCTGCGGCAAGTTAGCGAAGGGGCGGGGGTTGGGGCGGGGGGCTACGTGGGGGGCGCCACGGGCAGCAGCCCGCCGCCGGCTTTGCAGGCCGTGCAGGAATAGCAACCGGCGGCCCGGCGTAGCTTTGAGCTGCACCAATCGCCCCAACCCCCGTGAAACGCTTGTTCTTTCTGTGTTTGTTCGCGCTCGTTTGCAGCCAGAAATCTTTTGGCCAGGACGTGGCCTTTAAAAAGGACGTGATGACCGTTGATGGCAAGGAATGCCTGAAGGTAGATTCCCACGACGCCAACCACGTCTCGTTTATGGACCTGGCGGGCAACGAGCTGTTTTTTCTCAAGTTTGTGCACAACAGCCGGTACGGCCTGCTCTACACCAAAATTACGTTTCTGAGCCAGAAGCTGACGTTTACGTGCATGTCGTACGGCTTCACGAAGAAGCTGCTGGTGAAAAAGCTGCTCGCCGACGGCACCCTGCGCGATTGTGCGCTGGTGCCCGCCAAGGTCGAAAGCTTCGTGCTCAAGTACGACGAAAACATCGAAGGGCGGTAGCGGCCGCGTCGGGCCGCCGTGCGGGTTTGGGGCGTTGGCGGCCCGGAGGCCCGGTTGCCCGGCTACCCCCGCCGCCTGCCCGCCGCCTGCTTCCTTTGCCCGCGCGTATCTTCCAGCCTTCAAGTCTTCCAGCTTCTCATTTCCTGCCCATGAAACAGCCCAAGTACGCCGCCCGTTTCCTCAACTTTTTCCTCAGCCTGCGCCTCAACCGCGCCGAATTTGCCGACATGGCGGGCTTCACCCTGGCGGCCCTGCAAAAGGCCCCGGCGGCGGCCGGCTACCAGCCCCTGGCCGCCGCCCTCGGCGCGGCCCTGACCGAGTACCGCGCCGTGCACAGCGGGCAGCTCTCGGGCGAGGCCAAGGGCGCCACCCTCACCCTGGCCCAGGCCCTGGCCGACTTCAAGGCCTACGTCAAAAAGGTGGAGCGCAAAGTCATCATCCCCACCTACGACGCCGGCAGCCCCGACGTGCTGGCCTTGCTGCCCCAGGGCCGCAGCGGCCTCGTGGGCAGCAACCAGGCCGAGGTGCAGGACGCCTTCACCGCGTTTCTGGACGCCATGGATGCCCGCGCCGGCGTGTTTCCCAAGCCCCTGCGCGACGAGGGGCGCGGCGGCGTTCTCAAAAACCTGGTCAATTTTTTGGGGGCCACCGACCAGGCCCGGCAGGCCGCCAGCACCCGCGCCGTCGATTTGCACGACGGCCGCGCCGCCACCTGCCTCCTGCTCTATAAAACCTACGCCACGCTGCTGCTCCAGTTCTTCGAAAACCCCAAGCAAGCCGCCGCTTTCTTCGACCTGACCAAAGCCACCGTGTCGGGCGTCAAAACCGCCCCCAAGCCGGCCGTGCTGCCGTAGTACCCCCCCGGCCCGCCGGTCAGAAAATCCGTCAAAAGCCCGTTGCACGCCCGTGCAACGGGCTTTTGGCATCGCAGCCACCCGCTGCACGGCCGCGCCACGGGCCAAACCAGCTTCGCGAAGCCCGTTGCACGTACGTGCAACGAGCAAAACGGCCCTGCGGAGCCCGCTG
>JANXUO010000307.1 GCA_025356245.1 Hymenobacter sp. | reverse complement strand
TCGAAATGCAGTGGGCCTCGTCGATGGCAAACAAGCTGACGTTGACGCGCCCCAAAAACTGCAAAAAGCCCGGCGAGAGTAGCTTCTCGGGGCTCACATACAGCAGCTTGAGTTGACCACTCAGCGCCGCCGAGGCAATGGCGTTGGCTTCGCCCGAGCCCACGCTACTGTTGATGTAGGCCGCGGCCACGCCGTTGCCTTTCAAGGCTTCCACCTGGTCTTTCATCAGCGCAATCAGTGGCGACACCACCACGCAAGTGCCTTCGCTGACGATGGCCGGAATCTGAAAACACACCGACTTGCCGCCGCCCGTGGGCATGAGCACCACGGTATCCTTGTGGGCCAGAATGTGCTCAATGATATCGGCTTGCATGGGCCGGAACTGGTCGTAGCCGTAGTAGCGCTTGAGGGCAGCGCGGGCGGCGGCAAGGGTAGGGGCGGGGGCAACTTCGGGCATAATAACGGAGGCGGCCGGCATGGCCGGGGGTTGAAACAGCGGAGCAGTCGGGTAAATTCCGGGCGCGGCCGGGCCGGGATGGAAATGGGCCAGCGGCTCGCCCTAAATATAAGGCCCGCCCGCCCTTCGCCCCGCGTTTAGCTCAGCAAATCGTGGCTCAGAGCCTTCGCCAGATGCTTTTTAAGCAGCTCTACCAGCGTCGGGTCCTGGAAGGCGTAATTGTCGGGAATGCGGAGCGTGAGCAACCGCTTGCCGCGCATTTCCTCGGCAAATTTTTCGCGCAGGCGTTCGGCGTGGCGCTTTTCCATCACAATCACCACGTCGGCCCAGCCCAGGTGCCCGGCCGTGACCCGCACCCGCGCCCCGGCCTCGGTGCCTGCCGAGCGGGCGGTTACGTCCGGGTGGCCATCGAAGAGGCGTTCGGCGGTGAGGCTGCGCCAGCGGTTCTGGCTGCAGATGAATAGCAGGTGACTGAATGAGTAAGACATTGGTTATAAATAAGTCATGTGCCAGCGCTTTGATTATTCCTCCCCGCCCGCCCCTTTGCTCAGCTCCGCATTCAGAAAATATGCCCCGCTGCGCACCAGCTGCGTGGTGTCGGGCACGGGTTCGAGGGCGGTGACGCCGACGTTGCCCAGGGCGTGGGTGCCCGTGCGCACGGGCAGCCGCCGGAAGACGTTGCCGTTGGGTGTCGTACGCAGCCGGACAAATACATAGCTCAGCTCACCGGCTTCGATGAGGGCATCGTCGGGCAAGGTGCGCTGGCGCTGGCGGCCGGTTTCGATGCGGGCCGCCACAAACTGGCCGGGCAGCAGGGTGGCTTCGACCTTGGCGGCGGTGGGTTCGAGGTGGGCGTGAACGGTGATGGTGTGGCCAGGGTCGTCGAACGCCTTGCCTACCAGGAACACCCGCGCCAGCAGCTCGGGTGCGGCACTGCCCCCGGCCGGCACCCGGAAGCGAATGAGCTGCCCGGTGCGCACGGCCGCAATGTCTTTCTCGAAGACTTTGAGTTGAAGGTGCAGGTCGGAGCGGTCCACGATTTCGACCAGCACGTCCTGGGGGTTCACGTACTGGCCGGGGTTGATGCTCAACGACTTCACGTAGCCACCGATGGGGGCGCGCAGCGGCACCGTGGGGGCCAGGCGGCCGGTGGCGGCCAGGGCTTCGGGCCGCAGGCCCAGCTGCCGGAGCTGGGCCGCGAGGCTCTGCCCGGCGGCCTGCTCGGTGGCGAAATCGGCCTGGGCCTGTTGCAGCTTGCGCTTGGCCCCCACATCTTCCACGTCGAGTATGCGCTGGCGGGCCAGCTCCTGGGCCAGAAACGTGGTGCGGGCGCGGCTTTGCAGGTAGTCTTGTTGCAGCTTGAGGTAGTCGGGGTGGCGTAGCACGGCCACCGTGGCTCCGCGGGCAATATGCTGACCGGGAAGTACTTGCACGCTCACCACGTAGCCGCCCAGCACCGCCGACACCGAGGCCATGTTCTGGGGCGGCACGTCGATTACCCCGTTGGCCTGCACAGCGGTGGTCAGATTTTCGCGGTCGTAGCCGCCCACGGTGATGCCGGCCGCCCGGCACTGCGCCGCGCTGAGAATGACCTGGTTGGTGGGCATAGCAGCAGCAGGCACGGCAGCCGCAGCGGGCGGGGCATCGGAGTGGCAGGCGGCCAGCAGCAGGGCCAACAGGGTGCCAAACAGCGGCAGTGGATAGCAGGGTTTGGTTGTGATGATGAATTTCATATTGATTAGAAAATTGCTGATGAGTCAGTTAGAGGAGTGACTTGGTGTTCGTCCCAGTCCTCACGGGGCCACGCCCACCAGCGCCAGCAGGCCAAACAAGTACTCGTCGTACTGTCGCACCTGGTCGAGGTAAGCTTCCTGAATCTGCCAGGCGGGCTGGGTGTTGACGACGTATTCCACGTAATCAACGTCGCCGGCGCGAAAGCTTTTTTCGGCAGTGTCGAGGATGAGGCGGGCTTGGGGCAAGGCACTGGTTTCGTAGTAGTTGAGCGAGGCGCGGGCCTGGGCCAGCTGCTGGCGCAGGCCCGCCAGCTGGCCGCGCAGCTGGGCCGTGGCGTAGGCCAGTTGGGTGCTGGCTTGCTGCTCGCCCACGCGGGCAGCGGCCAGGCGGGCGCGGGCGGCCCCGCCCAGCAACGGCACCGATAGCCCCGCCTGCGCTACCTGGTAGCCGCGCACCCCGCCAATGCTCTGGTTGAAGTAGCCGACGCGCACATCGGGCAGCCGCCGCAGCTTTTCGAGCTGTGTTTGCTGCTGGCTCACCAGCACTTGTTGGCGCAGCAGGCCCAGCGTGGGGTTGGTGTCGGGAGCCAGGCTGGCGGTGTCGGTCAGGGCAATATTGGCCACGGGGCTGGCCAGGGTGTCGATGGCTGCCGGGCCGCTACTGCCCAGCAGCAGGCCCAACTGTCGGGCTTGCACGAGCAGCTGGGTACGCAGCACGGCGCGGCGGTTTTGCAGCTCGCGGGCGCGGGCTTCGGCGGATACTTGCTCCAGGCGATTGGTTTCGCCCACCTGGTAGCGGATGCGGGCGGCGCGGGCAGCGCGGCGGTATAGGCTGTCCTGCCGGCGCAGCAGGGCGGCCCGGCGGTACTCCACCAGCAAGCCGTAATAGGCGCTGCGGATGTTGCGGGCCAACTCGCGGCGTTGGCCGCCAGCGCGTTGCTCGGCCCCGCCCACCAGGGTGGTTAGGAGGCGGCGCTGGGCGGCGTACACCGTAGGGAAGGCTACCTGCTGCACCACGTTGAAGCTGTAGTCGAGCGAGGCATCCGAAATCTGGCCCCGCTGCCCGTCCAGAATGGTGCGCGGAATGTCGTAACCAGTGCGGGTAAGGGCCTGCTGTCGTTGCACATCCAGGGCCGCCCCCTGCATGAGCAGGCTCTGGCTGAGGCCCATTTGCAGGGCTTGGGGCAACGTGAGTTGGGCCTGGCAGGGGAGGGCCAGGAGTAACAGCAGGGCTAGGAGTGCAGCGGTCGCGCTGGGCGTGAGGTTGGGCGTTGGCGCCGGGGCCGGGGCCGGGCCGGACGGCATTGGTGTCGGCGCCGCTGGCACCTTCGGCTCCTCCAAATCTTTCGTCACCAGCGAGTAAAGCACAGGTAGCACCACTAGCGTGAGCAAGGTAGCCGAAATCAGTCCTCCAATAACCACCGTGGCCAGCGGCTTTTGTACCTCGGCCCCGGCCGAGGTGCTCAGGGCCATCGGCAGGAAGCCCAGCGAGGCCACAGCGGCCGTGAGCAGCACCGGGCGCAGGCGCTCGGCCGTGGCCCGGAGGATGCGGGTTTGCACGTGGGCCACGCCGGCGGCGGCCAGCTCGTTAAGGCTGGCCATGAGCACGATGCCGTTCAGCACCGCCACCCCAAAAAGGGCAATGAAGCCCACGCCGGCCGAGATGCTGAACGGCATTCCGCGCCCCCACAGCGCCAGCACCCCGCCAATGGCTGCTAGCGGAATGCCCGAAAACACGAGTAGCGCCTCCGTCACCGAGCGAAAGGAAAAATAAAGCAGCAAGAAGATGAGCAGCAGTGCGATGGGCACCACTACTTCGAGGCGGGTGATGGCGCGTTGCAGGTTTTCGAAAGCCCCGCCGTAGCGGATGGTGTAGCCGGGCGGTAGCTTCAGGCGGCCGTCGAGGCGGCCTTGAATGGCCTGCACCAGGCTCTGCACGTCGCGGTTGCGCACGTTCACGCCGATGTTGATGCGGCGGCGGGCGTCGTCGCGCGAAATCTGCATGGGGGCGTTGCGGAAGGCCACGGTGGCCACGTCTTCGAGCGGAATTTTGTGGCCGTCGGGCAAGTCCACCAGCAGGCGGCGCAGGTCGTCGAGGCCCCGGCGGTGCAGGCTATCTAGGCGTAGCACAAGGTCGTAGCGGCGCTCGTTTTCGTACACCTGGCCCGCAATTTCGCCCGCGAAGCTGGTGCGCAGTAAGGTGTTGAGGTCGGCCACGCGCAGGCCGTACTGGGCCAGCTTCTGGCGGTCGTAGCTCACCCGCAGCTGGGGCAGGCCCACCACTTGCTCCACCTTTAAGTCGCCCACGCCGGGCAGGGGGCGGATGAGGGCGGCGGCCTGCTGGGCCTGCTCAAAAAGTACGTCCAGGTCGTCGCCGTAAATTTTGATGCTGATATCGGACTTTGTGCCGGCAATCAACTCATTAAAACGCATTTGGATGGGCTGCTGAAACTCCATGCTCACGCCGGGTACGGCGGCCAGGGCACGCTGCATCTGGTTGGCCAGCTCCTCGCGGGTGTGGGCGCTGGTCCAGGCGCTGCGGTCTTTGAGGATGACCATTTGGTCGCTGTCTTCGAGCGACATCGGGTCGGTGGGGATTTCGGAGGTGCCGATTTTGCCCACCACCTGCACAACCTCCGGAAATTTGCGCAGCAAAATGCGCTGTATCTGGCTGGTAGTGGCAATGCTTTGGGCCAGCGACGAACCCGGGGCCAGCGTCACGTTCACGGCAAAATCGCCCTCGTCGAGCTGCGGAATAAATTCGCCCCCCAGTCTTGTAAATACCAAGCCGCCAACAATTAGCAGTGCTACCGCCCCGCCCACCACCAGCCAGCGCCCCCGCAGCGCCCACCGGATGAGCGGGTCGTAGCCCCGGTGTACGTAGCCCATAAGCCGGGCCGCAAGCTTGCCTTCGTGCTTGATGCCCCGCCGCAAAGCCCAGGCCGCCACCGCCGGCACGTACGTGAGACACAGCAGCATGGCCCCGATGATGGCAAAGCTCACCGTCAGCGCCATCGGCCGGAACATCTTGCCCTCGATGCCTTTAAGGGCCAGGATGGGGAAGTAAACGATGAGGATGATGAGTTGCCCGAACAGCGCCGAGCGCATGAGCCGGGTGGCGGCGGCCTGGGCCACGGCGTCTACATCTGCGGCCGGGGCGGGGGGCAAGATGCCCCGAACATCTCCGGAATCAGGGGTTTCGACAGCATTAGCAGCGGCGGCTTCGGCGGCGGCCACGAGTTGAAAAATCATGGCTTCCACCACAATCACGGCTCCGTCCACAATCAGCCCGAAGTCCAGGGCCCCGAGGCTCATGAGGTTGGCCGACACGCCAAAAAACCGCATCAGCGCCAGCGCAAACAGCATACACAGCGGAATCATGCCCGCCACCACCAGCCCCGCCCGCAGGTTGCCGAGCAGCAGCAGCAGCACCAGCACCACAATGGCGCCGCCTTCCAGCAGATTATGCTCCACGGTACGAATGGCCTTGTCGATGAGCTTGGTACGGTCCAGAAATGGCTCGATGCTCAGGCCGGGCGGCAGGGTTTTTTGAATTTCGGCCACCCGCTCTTTCACCCCTTTGATGGTTTCTTCCGACGATGCACCCTTGAGCATGAGTACGATGCCGCCCACGGTTTCGCCCCGTCCGTCGCGCGTCATGGCCCCGTAGCGGGTGGCGTGGCCGAAGCGCACGGTGGCCACGTCGCGCACCAGCAGCGGGGTGCCGGGCGCGGTTTGCTTGATTACGCTGTTGCCGATGTCGTCCAGCGACGTGGCCCGGCCCTCGCCCCGAATAAAGTAGGCGTTGGGGCCGCGCTCCAGGTACGAGCCCCCGGTGTTGGCGTTGTTGTCCTGCACGGCGGCGTACAGTTCGGGCAGGCTTACGCCGCTGGCAGCCAGTCGGTCGGGGTCGAAGGCCACCTCGTACTGGCGCACGTAGCCGCCAAAGCTGCTCACGTCCACCACGCCGGGCACGCCGGCCAGCTGGCGCTTCACCACCCAGTCCTGCACGTCGCGGAGCTGGGCCAGGGCGTACTTGCGCTCGTAGCCGGGCTGCACTTTCAGGGTGTACTGGTAAATTTCGCCCAGGCCGGTGGTGATGGGGGCCATCTGGGGCGTGCCCAGGCCCGCGCCGAGGTTGCTTTGGGCGGCGCTCAGCTTTTCGGCTACCAGCTGCCGGGTGCGGTAGGTGTCGATGCCGTCCTGGAAAACCACGGTAATCACCGAGAGCCCAAACCGCGAAATGGAGCGGATTTCAGTCACGTTCGGTATCGTGCGCAGGCTCAGCTCCAGTGGCACCGTCAGGAGCTGCTCCACCTCCTGGGTGGCCAGCGCCGGGCTTTGGGTGATGACCTGCACCTGGTTATTAGTGACGTCCGGAATAGCGTCGAGCGGCAGGTTGAGGGCCGAATACCCGCCCCAGCCCACCAGGCCCGCCAGCAGCAGCAGCACCACCAACTTGTTGCGGATGCTGAAGGCTATAATATTGGATAACATGGTATTGTCGATGATTGAGGCCCGCAGTACGTGCCCCGGGGCGTAAGTTTTTGAAAATGGCCGGCTGCGGCCAGTATGCCGCGTAGCACCGCCGCTTCGACAGCGGCGGGGGAGTGCATCAGCCCGTAGTGAAGGTGGAGGGTAGCCGACAGCGCGCCTGAAACCCGGCACGTCTTAGTGCCAAAACAAGCTGAGCACGAACGTGCTGCAGCGCGAATTGCCCCGGCCAGTCCACCCGTTCGGGCAGCCTACCAACCGGGCACAAAGCCCCCTCAAACTTGCAAAAACTTACGCTCGGGGCGGCTGTAGCAAGGCCGCAGTTGGCCAGAGTGCGTAGCCCGAAGTCCGGCTGGCTCCGTAGGTGGCCCCAGTGTGGAGCACCGGCGCATGGGCGGGCAGCACCAGCCGGGCCGTCGGCAGCACAAACGCGACGACCGCGCAGCCGTGGTGGCAGCGCAGGGGCAGGTTGTGGTGCTCGTGCCGGTGCCGGGGCGAGAGGCCACAGCGGGCATCGTAGTGCCGGGTGCCGGCCCCGTAGTGTTCCGCCAAAAATGCCACCAACGACAGTCCACCTCCTGCGGCGCTGTGATGGAAGCGGTAATGTTCCAGCAGTTGGGGCAGCTTGCTCAGCTCCATCAGGTCGTTCTGCGGCACCAGGCTGCCCGCAAAGAGCAACACAGCCAGGAAGCAGGAGACGACGGATTTCATCACGCCAAAGGTAACGGAATAGCCGCCTCGATGTTTTGGCGGGTGAGCACGAGCAGGCAGCTAAAACACAAAAGCCTGAAATCGTACGATTTCAGGCTTGAAATTGGCTTGCGCCAAAGTGGCTCCGCTGGGATTCGAACCCAGGACCCGTACATTAAAAGTGTACTGCTCTACCAGCTGAGCTACAGAACCGTTATTTGTATTTCCAAAGGGCGTTACCCTTTTTTGTGGGCACAAAAGTACGACGGCATTTCGCAGCAAACAACCATGTTCCTAAAAAAAACCCTTGTTTTGGTGTTGCTGATGGGTTTTTACCCCGGTTGGGCTTTGAATTTCAGGGGCTTTAACACCCCCGCGGTGAGCGTAAAAAAATACAATATCCTGGCGGTCCGGGCCGATTCGTTGTTTGAAAGGGCTAATTACGCCGCTGCTGTGCCCCTTTATAAGCGCGTGGTGTGGCGCGGGCAACAGGCGGCCCCGCGCCTGCTGCTGCGTTTGGCATACGCCGAGCAACAGGCTCACCAC
>JANXUO010000299.1 GCA_025356245.1 Hymenobacter sp. | reverse complement strand
CTGAAGCACCGGCAGGGCCTCGGCCGCGAAGCCAGGCGCGATGAGCACCTCGAAGAACAGCTGGTTGAGTTCGGCGGCGGTGGCCGCGTCCACTTCCTTGTTCACCACAATGACGCCCCCGAAGGCCGAGGTCGGGTCGCAGCTCAGCGCATTCACGTAGGCCTCGCGCAAGGTGGCGGCCTGGGCCACGCCGCAGGCATTGGTGTGCTTGAGAATGGCGCAGGCGGGTGGGCCGCCGGCAAATTCGCGCATCAGCGCCACGGCGGCGTCTACGTCCACCAGGTTGTTGTAGCTCAGCTGCTTGCCGTGCAATTGGTCGAAGAGTGCCGCCAAATCGCCGTGGAAGGTGCCGGTTTGGTGAGGGTTTTCGCCGTAGCGCAATGCTACGCTTAATGAAGAATGGGGAATGAGTAATGAGGAATTGGGGTCGCCTGCCAATTCTTCATTCTTCATTCTTAATTCTTCATTAAAGAAACATGCGATTTGAGTGTCGTAATGGCTCGTGACGGCGAAGGCGGCGGCAGCGTAGTGGCGGCGGTCGTCGAGGTCGGTGGCGCAGCTTTTTTGGGTGAGCAGGGCCGTTACGGCTTCGTATTGGTCGCGGGAGCTGACCACCAGCACGTCGCGGTAGTTTTTGGCGGCGGCCCGCAACAGGCTGATGCCGCCAATGTCAATTTTTTCAATGATGTCGGCCTCGGGGGCACCAGCGGCTACCGTGGCTTCGAAGGGGTACAAGTCCACCACCACCAAGTCGATGGGCGGAATGCCGTGCTCGGCGGCCTGGGCTACGTCGGCGGCCTCGTGGCGGCGGTGCAGGATGCCGCCAAACACTACCGGATGCAGCGTTTTGACCCGTCCGCCAAATACCTCGGGAAAGCCGGTGAGGGTTTCGACGGCCGTCACGGTGGCGCCTTCGCTTTCGAGAAATTGCTGGGTGCCACCAGTCGAATAAATCGTGACGCCGTGCTGCCGCAGTAGCTGCGCCAGCGGAGCCAACCTGTCTTTGTGGTAAACGGAGAGCAGGGCGGCGCGAATGGGACGGTGCGACATGGGCTGAGGTTATAATTGACTTTTAGGTTTTTGCCCTTGAAAAACCACGGCTTTAAACCTGCCACGAAGGTACGGCCAGGGGCCAGCTGGCCGGTAGGGTTATGGGGTTATGGAATTGTTACGGGTTAAGCGAGCGGCCAGCGAGTGGCATCAGCAACCACCTACTTCCTTTTTCAGTATTCTGCAGTTATGGCACTAACTTTTTTCGATGCCCCCAACTGTTGGCCTGCCACAACTGCCACGGCCCTGCCGACGGCAGCTGTGGCAGCGGCCGAATCCTTGGTGCATAAACTTCTAGCAGTAGCCGCTAGCACCGACGTAGAGGGCGGATTTCCAACCCGGGAATTTTCTTGGCTGGGCGAAACGGGCCTGCTCACGGCCGTGCTGCCCGCCGCCCAGGGCGGGGCCGGGCTGGGCGAGCCCGTTGCACTGGGGCTGCTGCTGGAGGCGTTGCGGCACATCGGGCGCGGCAACCTGGCGGTGGGCCGTCTGTTCGAGGGCCACGTAAATGCCCTGCTGCTCATTGCTGAGTTTGGCAGTCCGGCCCAGCAGTTGCGCTACGCCGCCGACGCCCGCGCCGGGCACCTGTTTGGGGTTTGGAACACCGAAGACCCCGCGCACGGCGTGCAGTTGGGGGCCAGGGCCGACGGCGGCTTTGCGCTGAAAGGCGCCAAAACCTTTGCCAGCGGCGCGGGCTACCTCACCCGCCCGCTGCTGACGGCCGCCCTGCCCGACGGCGGCGGCTGGCAAATGCTGGTGCTGCCCGCCGATGCCCAGCCTCCAACGCTCGACCGCAGCTTCTGGCGCCCGCTCGGAATGCGGGCCACCGCCAGCTTCCGGGCCGACTTAACCGGGCTCGAAGTTGGGGCCGACGACCTCATCGGCAGCCCCAACAGCTACTACCGCCAGCCCCAGTTTGGGGGCGGGGCCGTGCGCTTCGCCGCCGTGCAGCTGGGCGGGGCCGAAGCCGTGTACGACGAAACCCGCCGCTTTCTGCGCGCCCTGGGCCGCACCGACGACCCTTACCAGCGCCAGCGCCTGGGCCAAATGGCCTTGCTCCTCGAAACCGGCCGGCACTGGCTGCGCGGAGCCGCCGCCCACGCCGTGCAGCCCGATAAATCGGCCGCCAGCGCCGAAACCGTGGTGGCCTACGCCAACCTTACGCGCACGGCCATCGAGCAAATCGGCCTCGAAATGCTGCGCCTCGCCGAGCGTTGCGTGGGTGCCAGGGGCCTGCTGCAACCCGAGCCTTTCGAGCGCATGCACCGCGACCTGACCCACTACCTGCGCCAACCCGCGCCCGATGCCGTGCTGGCCGATGTGGGCCGGTTTGTACTGGATGGCGGGAGTTTTTAACCAGTGGTCGGGCGAATTCCGCGCAGCGGTTCGTCCGGCCACTGCCGTATGCTGCCCTTGGAAAGTAATAGTCAGCAAAGGCCCGCAAAGCGTTTCCGCCATCAATCCCTTGCTCTGCAAATTAACCAAATGCCAACTCCCGGCCAGCAAGCACTAATCACCTCTCTGGGCCGCACCTGCGTCCTCATTCCGCATCCCGACGACGAAGCCCTGGGCTGCGGCGGCCTGCTGGCGCTGCTACGCGAGGCCGACCAGCCCGTAACAGCCGTGCTGGTGAGCGACGGCAGCGCCTCGCACCCCAATTCCGTCCTCTTTTCGGCCGAGGCCCGGCGGGCGGTGCGCGAAGGCGAGTTGCGCCACGCGCTTAGTATTTTAGGGATTGACGAGGAGCCGCTGTGCCTGCGCTTGCCTGATGGTGCCGTGCCCTGCGCTGCCGGGCAACCAGGTTTTGAAGCCGCCGCCGCAAAGCTGCATGATTTCTTGCAACGCACCCAGCCTCAAACCCTGCTGCTGCCTTGGCGGCGCGACCCGCACCCCGACCACCGCGCTAGCCATGCCTTGGCCCAGGCTGCGCTGGCCCAGTTGCCCGCCCCACCCCGGCAGCTCGAATACATAGTGTGGGCCTGGGAGCGCGCCGCGCCCACCGATAGGCCCGAACCCGCTGACAACGCGCACGAAATGCGCATCGACGTAACGGCCCAGCTGCCCATCAAGTTGCGGGCCATTGCCGCCCACCGCTCGCAAATAGCCCCCGGCGTTTTCACCGACGACCCCGGCGGCTTCCTGTTGCCGCCCGCCATGCTGGCGCGCTTTGCTGAGCGGCCCTTCGAGCTATACTACGCGCCGGTTTGAGGCTGGCGCAGCTTTGCGTTATTTTGGTGGCGGTCAGTATCCCGCGCGGTTTTTTTGGCGAGGTTGCGGCGTAGCGCATCTTCCAAATCGACGCCGGTTTGGTTAGCTAGGCATATCACAACAAACAGCACGTCAGCTAACTCATCGCCCAACTCCCGGCCTTTGTCGGACTCTTTAAACGACTGCTCGCCGTACTGCCGGGCAATGAGCCGCGCCACCTCGCCTACTTCTTCGGTGAGGATGGCCAGGTTGGTAAGCTCGTTGAAGTAGCGGACGCCGGTGGTGGTAATCCACTGGTCGATGGTTTTTTGGGCTTCGGCGATGGTCATTTGATAAGAGGTGATGTAAGTTGTACCGCGCAACTCCAGCTTCGCGTCGCCGGAACGGCGAATAATTGTAAGGACATTCAAAGGCAGCACCCGCAAGCTATTCGCCGTTCCGGCGACG
>JANXUO010000246.1 GCA_025356245.1 Hymenobacter sp. | reverse complement strand
CCAGGCCCGGCATCAGCACCCGCTCGGTGATGCCGGCTTGGTCGAGTTTGTCGCGGACTTCCCACTTGAGGGCGGCGGGGATGACGACCCGAAAAAACAGCTCGGGGTGGCCCGCCAGCCACTCGTGCAGCACGCTGCCGGCCGAGTTCATCAGCGAAAACAGGGCAAACTGCTGCACAATGCGGGTATCGAGGCTGGGCGGCTCCAGGAAGAGGACGAAGGGCTCGGTTTGCAGGCTTTCGAGGTTGCGCAGGCTGTCCGACACCGGGGCCAGCAGCTCGGAGGTGAAGACGTTGGAGCCCTCGGCGGCCAGGGCGTCGCGCAGGGCGGGGGGCAGGTGCTCGGCGGCCTTCACGTAGTTCAGGGCCCAGATGATGCCGTCCTGGTCGTAGGCGTGCAGGTCGTCGGTGGCGAAGTGCAGGGCCACGTAGGGCGAGTACGTCCAGTCGAGGAGGCGCGTGGGCAGGCCGTGGTGCTGGGCCAGGGCCAGCCAGTCCCAGGGGCTGTCGGTAGTGGCCAGCGGG
The DNA here is from genome assembly GCA_025356245.1 of Hymenobacter sp. GTDB lineage: Bacteria > Bacteroidota > Bacteroidia > Cytophagales > Hymenobacteraceae > Hymenobacter. Next base: position 5,558 of record JANXUO010000246.1, on the reverse strand, counting down.
CCGGTGTCGCGGGCGTACTTGCGGAAGTTGCGCAGCAGGTGGTGCTCCAAATCCTGAAACTCGCCCCCCAGGCGCTGCAAGCTGGTGCTCAGCAGGTAGTTTTTGCTCCGTTGCCCCCGGTACACAAACGGCGAGCGGAAGCGGCCCAGGTGCCCGTCCCAGGTTTCGCGGAAGAGCAGCTCCTGCAAATCGGCCCAGGACGCGGCCACGTAATCGTTGGCGGAGTAGCGCATGGCATGAGGGAATAAAGGGAGGGGCGCGGCCCTACAAATCGTCAAAAATATCGGCCCACTCCAGCACCAGGCCGGGCACGGCCGTCACGGGCACCGGCCCCGGCTCGGCGTACTCGCCCACGGGCTGGTAGCGGCCGTGCGCGTCCAGCACGTAGGCCACCACGGTTTGCTCGCCGGGGTACACTATCCAGTACTCAAGCACCCCGTTTTCTTCGTAGAGGTCAAACTTGGTTTTGGTGTCGTGGGTCACGTTGCCCGGCGACACAATTTCCACAATCCAATCGGGAGCCCCCAGGCAGCCGCGCTTGTCAATCTTGTCCAAATCGCACACCACACAGATGTCGGGCTGCACCACCGTGGTTACCTGGGCATCGCCGGGGCCGGTGCTGCGCGTCAGGCGCACGTCAAACGGCGCAGCAAACACCTTGCATCCCTTTCCTTTCAGAAATGCCCGGACTTGGCTGGTAATGTTTACGGAATACGTTTGGTGTACCGCCGTCGGGGCCGACATTTTCCGCCGCAGCTTGCCTTTGATAAGCTCTACGAACTCCTCGAACCGCCACGTCAGGTAGTCGGCGTAGGTGTAATGCTGGTTGGGGTCGAGCTGCGAGAGTTGGGTGATGGGCGACATGGCGGGGCAACTTTTGAGCGGATGAAGTAAATATAACGGCGCTTTGGCCAGCAGGTGCGGCCCGGCAACGGCTACAAATCGGCAAAAACATCGGCCCACTCCAGCACCAGGCCGGGCACGGCCGCCACGGGCATGGGGCCGGGGGCGGCGTACTCGGCCGCGAGTTCGTAGCGGCCCGTGGCCGCGAGGGCGTAGGCCACCACGGCCTTCAGCCCGGGGTCCAGAATCCAGTATTCGCGCACCCCGTTTTCCTCGTAGAGGTCGAACTTGGTGCGGGTGTCGTGCGAGAGGTTGCCCGGCGAGAGGATTTCCACAATCCAGTCGGGCGCACCCAGGCAGCCGCGCTGGTCAATCTTGGTCGGGTCGCAAACGACGAAAATATCGGGTTGCACCACCGTTTTCACACGGGCATCGCCATCGCCCGTGCTGCGGGTCAGGCGCACATCGCACGGCGCGTGAAACATCTTGCAGCCACTTCGGGGCGCATTTTGCAGCAAAAAAGTCATGATGCGGTACTCCAGCCGCTGCGAAACTTCCTGGTGCTGTATGCTTGGCCCCGCCATCTTCCGCAGCACTTTCCCCCGGATAAGCTCCACGAATTCGTCAAACTTCCACGTCAAATAATCGGCGTAAGTGTAGCTGCCCTCGGGGTCGAGCTGCGCGAATTGGGTGATGGGTTGGGCGAGGGTTTCCATGATAAACGGTGTTGAGTGAACAACGTAAAGATAGCCGCTTGGCCGCGCCGCCTACGCCACGTAATCCGCCAAATAAGCGTAGCGCGCCGTCAGTTTCCCACCGTCGGCAATGGTAGCGCGGGCCACCACGCCCTCGGCGTCATCCCCCAGCAGGTGGGGCATCACGTTGTCGAGCAGCTGCCGGCCAAAGTCGCGCGAGGCGTTGCGGGGCAACTCGCAAGGCAGGTTGTCCACGGCCATCACGGTGAGGTTTTCGGGGTGGGCATAGGCCTCCGTCAGCTCGCCGGTGCGGGGGTCGTAGTCGAAGGCCGGCTCGGCGATGGTGCTGCTGCGCTTGGTGACCGGGATGGAGCCGTCCACGTCGCAGGTGACGTCGGCGATGGTGTTGAGGCGGAAATCGGGGTCGCGGGTGTCGGCTTCCTCGAACAAACGCGGCGCGGCGGGGTGCCAGAACGCGCAGGCAATAAGCAGGTCCGTCACGGGCAGGAAGCGGGGGAAGGTGCTTTGGTAGGCCTCCGGGTGCTGGTGGAAGTGGGCCGTGTCCCAGGCGCGGCCGTCGCGGGGGCGGTGGTAGTCGCGCGAGCGCAGCTGGGCGTACACCGGCTCGGCAAAGTCGTGGTGCAGAAACTCGTGCACGCTCACCTGGCGGATGCCCATCTTATCCAACACCTCCAGCGCCCCGCCGGCTACCCGACCGCTGCCGGTCACGGCTATTTTGATGGGCGGCAGGGCCTTCACCTTGAAGTATTCCTCCTCCATGTCGGCCATATCGAGGCACTGGTGAGCGGGCCGGAGGTCGAACAGGCGGTGTTTGCGGCCGTAAGTGAGCAGGCCGTTGTAGGCCCCCACAATGCCCGCGTAGCGCCCGAAGGCCACCACGCGCTCGCCCTGGGCGTTGGTCAGCAGCTCGTAGTCAATCAGGCGAATGTTGTTGGCCAGCACGGCCCGCAGCAGGGCGCGGTTGGCGGGCTGTTTCTTGACGGTGTGCGAGAAGAAGAGGTAGGTTTTGTGGGGGATGAGCTGGGCCACGGGCACCTCCTTCACGCCCATCAGCACGTCGCAGGCGCTCAGGTCGTCGCGCAGCTCCAGGCCCAGGTCGGCGTACTCGGCGTCGGTGTAGGCGCGGTGGGGGCTGGGCTGCACCAGCACGCGCAAGCCGGGGTGGGCGGCTTGCAGCTCCACGCACTTTTTGGGGGTGAGGGGAACGCGCTTGTCGGGTGGAGTTTTGCCCTCGCGGATGAGGCCGAGGGTGAGGGGTTGGGGCATGAGAACGGGGCGAATTGGGCACAAAGCTACGGGATTTGGGCAGGGAGCCGGGAAGATTTGGCGGTACCTTTGTTGTGCCCCCAAGCACCTCTCCCCGTCGTTCAAGCCCCCCAGCCCTCCCCTATGAAGTTTGCCTCCGCCGACGTTTTTGAAGACCGCCACAACGCCACCAGCGCCGCCGACACCGCCGCCATGCTCCGCACCGTGGGGGCCGCCAGCATCGAGCAGCTCATTGCCGAAACCGTGCCGCCGGCCATCCGCCTCCGGCAGCCCCTCAACCTGCCGGCCGCCCTCAGCGAGCGGGCGTTTCTGGCCAAATTCAAACAGCTGGCGGGGCTGAACCAGGTGTTCAAGAGCTACATCGGGCTGGGCTACCACGACACCACGCTGCCGCCCGTCATCCAGCGCAACATCCTCGAAAACCCCGGCTGGTACACGGCCTACACGCCCTACCAGGCCGAAATTGCCCAGGGCCGCCTCGAAGCCCTCATCAATTACCAAACGATGGTGATTGACCTCACGGGCATGGAAATCGCCAACGCCAGCCTGCTCGACGAAGGCACCGCCGCCGCCGAGGCCATGCACATGCTGCACGCCCAGCGCAAGCAGAAAGCCGCCCGCAAATTCTTCGTCTCGGAGCAGGTGCTGCCCCAAACCCGCGACCTGCTCCTGACCCGCGCCGTGCCCATTGGCATCGAAATCGTGACCGGCGACCACCGCCAGGCCAACCTCGGCACCGACGAGTATTTCGGGGCCATGCTTCAGTATCCGGGGGCCGACGGTGAAATTTTCGATTACCAGGCCTTCATCGCCCAGGCCCACGCCGCCGGGGCCTTCGTGGTGATGGCCGCCGACCTGCTGGCCCTCACGCTCCTCACCGCACCCGGCGAGCTGGGGGCCGACGTGTGCGTGGGCAGCTCGCAGCGCTTCGGCATTCCGATGGGTTATGGCGGGCCGCACGCGGGCTTCTTCGCTACCAAAGAACAGTTTAAGCGCGTCATCCCGGGCCGCATCATCGGCCAGAGCATCGACGCGGCGGGCAACAAAGCCTACCGCATGGCCCTGCAAACCCGCGAGCAGCACATCCGGCGCGAAAAGGCCACCAGCAACATCTGCACCGCCCAAGTGCTGCTGAGCGTGCTGGCCGGCATGTTTGCCGTTTACCACGGCCCCAAGCGCCTCAAGCAAATCGCCGAGAACACCCACCTGCTCGCCCGCGCCCTCGAAACCAGCCTGCACCAGTTGGGCGTGGAGCAAACCAACACCCACTACTTCGACACCCTGAGCCTGCGCCTCGAAAGCGCCGAGCTGCAGCAGGCCCTGCGCCGCGAAGCCGAGGCGGCCCGCCTCAACTTCCGCTACTACGACGACCTGCGCGTGGGCATCAGTCTGAACCAAAACACCGAGCTGCACGACGTGGCCGACATCGTGGACGTATTTGCCAAAGTGCTGGGCCACGAGGCTCCGGCCCCGGCCCTTACTGAGGCGGAAGCCACCTGGCCCGCCGCGCTGCTGCGCCAGAGCGCCTACCTCACGCACCCCGTCTTCAACAGCCACCACGCCGAGCACGAGCTGCTGCGCTACATGAAGCAGCTCGAAAACAAAGACCTGAGCCTGGCCCACAGCATGATTGCGCTGGGCTCGTGCACCATGAAGCTCAACGCCACGGCCGAAATGATACCGGTGACCTGGGCCGAAATCGGCGGCCTGCACCCCTTCGCGCCCGTGACCCAGGCCCAGGGTTACGCCCGCTTGTTTGAGGAGCTGCAAACCTGGCTGTGTGAGGTGACGGGCTTCGCGGCCGTGAGCCTGCAACCCAACTCCGGCGCCCAGGGCGAGTACGCGGGCCTGCTGGCCATTCGCGGCTACCACGAGGCCCGCGGCGACCACCACCGCAACGTGGCCCTCATCCCAGCCTCGGCCCACGGCACCAACCCCGCCTCGGCCGTCATGGCCGGCATGGAGGTTGTCGTCGTCAAAAGCTCCGACGACGGCAACATCGACCTGGCCGACCTCACGGCCCAGGCCACCAAGTACGCCGACCGCCTGAGCTGCTTGATGGTGACCTACCCCAGCACCCACGGCGTGTACGAAGAAACGATTATCGACATCTGCGCCCTCATGCACCAGCACGGCGGCCGGGTCTATATGGACGGAGCTAACATGAACGCCCAGGTGGGCCTCACCTCGCCGGCCGCCATCGGGGCCGACGTGTGCCACCTCAACCTGCACAAAACCTTCTGCATTCCGCACGGCGGCGGCGGGCCGGGCGTCGGCCCCATCGGCGTGGTGGCCGACCTGGCCCCCTACCTGCCCGGCCACGCCGTGGTGCCGGTCGAAGGCCGCAGCAGCGGGGCCGTGTCGGCCGCGCCCTGGGGCTCGGCCAGCATCCTGCCCATCAGCTACGCCTACATTTCGATGATGGGCGGCGAGGGCATCACCCGCGCTACCGAGTTGGCCATCCTCAACGCCAACTACATCAAGGCCCGCCTCGAAGCGCACTACCCGGTGCTCTACACCGGCCGCCACGGCCGCTGCGCCCACGAAATGATTCTGGACTGCCGCCACTTCAAAAAAGCCGGCATTGAGGTCGAGGACATTGCCAAGCGCCTCATGGATTACGGCTTCCACGCCCCCACCGTGAGCTTCCCCGTGGCCGGCACCCTCATGATTGAGCCCACCGAAAGCGAGAGCAAAGCCGAGCTCGACCGCTTCTGCAACGCCATGATTGGC
>JANXUO010000230.1 GCA_025356245.1 Hymenobacter sp. | reverse complement strand
TGAATTTCAACCCAACAAAAACCTCTCTAATGGCCGCTATTACCGCCGCAGACGTAAACAAGCTCCGCACCATGACCGGTGCCGGCATGATGGATTGCAAAAAAGCCTTGGTGGAAGCCGACGGCGACTTCGAAGCCGCTCGTGACATTCTCCGCAAGCATGGCCAGAAAATCGCGGATAAGCGCGCCGAAAATGAGACCTCGGAAGGCCTCGTGCTGGTGAGCGTGAGCGAGGATGGCACAAAAGGCAAACTGGTGGCCCTGGCTTGCGAAACCGAGTCGGTGGCCAAAGTGGCTAACTTCCGCGAGCTGGCCCAGCAAATTCTGGATACGGCCGTGCGCATCAACGCCGGCACCAAAGAGGATATCCTCGCCGCCAAGGCGTCGGACGGCCTGACGGTGCAGGAGCACGTGACCGACCTGATGGGCAAAATCGGTGAGAAGCTGGAAGTGACCTACGCGACGCTGACGGCGGAGCGAGTGGCTTCTTACATCCACTCCGACAACAAGAAGGCCGTACTCGTGGGCCTGAAGAATATTGGTTCGGCCGATGCTGCGGCCGTGGGCCGCGACGTGGCCATGCAAATCGTAGCCATGAAGCCCGTTGCCGTTGACAAAGACGGGGTGGATTCGGCTACGGTGGAGCGCGAAATTGAAGTGGGCAAAGAGCAGGCCCGCACCGAAGGCAAGCCCGAGGCCATGCTGGAGAAAATTGCCCAGGGCAAGCTCAACAAGTTCTACAAAGACAATACCCTCCTGAACCAGGAGTTTGTGAAAGACACCTCGATGACCATCGCCCAGCTGCTCGACAGCAAGTCGAAGGGCATGACGGTTTCGGACTTCAAGCGCGTGGCGATTGGCGCTTAGCCGTAGCTGCTGCTACTTTTGAAAGCCCGCTGGCATTTTTGCCAGCGGGCTTTTATATTTACGTTGGTTCCTAGTCGGTTTCACCTCCTTAATCCTCGTTGTATGCGCCACCGTTACCTTTTGCTTCTTGTGCTGATGTACAGCTTGGCCAGCCCGGACTTGGCCCAGGCCCAAGCCCAAGTTCAATCGCAGAAGTTGCCGCCCACGGTGCGCAGCCGGACGCATAGCTGGTATGTGGAGCCGACGGTATCGGCCATTGCGCCGTTGCGTTTTATCAGCACCAGCAGCTTGTTGCAACCAGCGGCTACCACAATTCAGCCCACCTACGGCGCATCGCTTGGATACGCCCACTCGCCTCGGTTTGCCCTTGAAACCGGTCTGTTTTATGTACCTGCTTACAGCGGCTACCGGCTTAACTTGTACGATAATGCTGCAGCAGTCAAAATGACTGAATCTTATGGCTTTGCTCCGCTGAGGCTGGTTGTAAGCGTGTGGGAACCCAGCCCCCAACTGGCCGTTCGGGCGTTGGTAGGGGCAGGGTACGGTTGGCGCGAGAAGGGGGCCTTGGAGAGTTATCATTTCACGCAAAGCCAAAGCTTCCTAACTTCTCCTTACCCAGGTGGCGACACGCTCACCCTACGTTACACCGGTGCCAAACGGCGCAATTTTTTTGCCGCCGAACTTGGGGTTCGCTTGGAGTGGAAATGCGGCGAAGACGTGGTTATCAACTTTGAGGCAAAAAATGATATGACCCTCGGCGCACCGATAAGCCAGTATGATTATGCCTTGGCAAACAATACACAAGGCACCACGTTGGCAGTGGCCCAATTGGTATCGCGGCAGCATGTGTTATCGGTGGGGCTGGGGGTACGCTATATTTTTTATAAGAACACGGTTTACCGATATCGCCAGGTAAAGTAAAAGGAAGTTTCAAACCCATTTGTTGCGGCTTTCTTCGGCGCGGTGTAAGACGTCTTGAGCAGTTTCCTTGCTTAGAATTCCTCAAAACTGCGTCATCGTCGCCGGTTTGGGGTCTTTTTCTGTGATTTCCTCCTCTACTGCATAAAGCATCACCTCAAGCTTCTTGCCGATATACTGCGGAGGAATCAAAATATCCGCCTGCTGCGGGGTGATGCTGGTGCGTATCATGGCGGAGAATTTCAGCTTCTGCAAACTTAGCGATGTAATAGTTGCCACGCCCGCACCCGTGCTTTGGCATTCTCGCGGATGTTCATGTAAAACAAGCCGTAGTCGGCGATATGGAAAGAGTGGCGCAGCTCGCTGCGGCCGGGAAGCAGGAAGCGCGGGTAGCCGGGGACATCGGGCGGTGTAATCCAGAGCAGGCCGCGGTGGGTTTGAGCATCGGTGGGGTGGGGGTCGATGCGGCGGAAATCGGCTCCAACGCCGCCCCGGTTGAGCGTGGCGGGGGCGCGAAGCGAGTCGAGGGCCCAGGTGAGGGGGTTGGTGGCGACAAAGGGCCGGAAGGGCGGGTATTCGTTGTCGCGGGCCACGGCGTTGTAGCTGACGAAGCAGCCAGTAGCGAGCGAGTCGGGGCAGGGGCGGATGGCCTCGTACTCGTCGGGCTTCACCTTGAAGCCGATGAGGTAGGCGGCCACAAGGCGGCGGCGCAGGGCCGGGTCGTGGTCAAAAAAATCGTGCAACAGGCGCGTGGCGTGGGCCGTGCCCTGGCTGTGCCCGGCAATGATGAGGGGGCGGCCTTGGCTGTAATGCGCCAAGTAGTATTGAAAGGCGGCTTTTACGTCGGCATACGCCAGGTCCAGGGCTTGCTGGCCGTTGGGTGTTTGCTCGTCAAAAAACGAATAAAGTGTGGCCTGTCGGTAGCGAGGCGCGTAAATGCGGCCCGCCGCATTGAAGGCCGTGGCCTGCTGTCGGATGGTGGTTCGGTCGGTGAAGCGATTGGTTTTGTTGCGGCCCAGGTCGGCGTTCCAGGCGGCAGGGCGGTAGTAGGTGGTGGGATGCACGAAAAATACGTCGGCCGCCGCCGTGGCCTGGCCGTCGCGCAGGCCCGATTTCAGCGGCACGGCGTCGGCCGAGTCGCGGCGGATGGGCAGGGCAGCCCAGCAGCTGTCTTGGGCGTAGTCGGGCGCGGGGCCGGGCACGTAGGCCGCAAACGCGTGGCGGGGCCGCAACAGGGTTTTCAGGCAGCCTGAAAGGGGCAGGAGCAGGGCAGCGAACGCCAGCAAAGGCCAGCGATTGGGGGAAATGGGCACAGCTGCAAAATTACGGACTCCGGCCGGGCCGGGCCATCCGACTCCGCTAGCTGTATAGTCCCAGGGTGTGATGGGTCGGGTCACGAGCAAAGGCAAGGGGGTTCTTCTGGTGCTGGGCGCAGACGAATGCGTGCGGGGTTAAGCCCCACAGGGTTTTGAGGCGTTTGGCGTGGTTGTAGGCCAGCAAAAACGCTTGCAGGTGCTCGTTTAATTCGTGGGTCGTTTGGTAGTGGAAGCGCTGCACGGTGGCCTCTTTGACGGTCCGGTTCATGCGCTCGACCTGGCCGTTGGTCCA
>JANXUO010000212.1 GCA_025356245.1 Hymenobacter sp. | reverse complement strand
TGGAAACGGGCTTTTTGCTGTGCTGCTTGCCTAAACTGTTGAGGGGATGGGATTCGAACCCACGATGAGCTTTTGACCCATACACACTTTCCAGGCGTGCTCCTTCGACCACTCGGACACCCCTCAAGGCAGTGGTAGTGGGGCAAAGGTACGCCCGGCCCCGGCCGCCCGCAAGCCCGGCCGGGGGTCTATCTTCGCACTCATGCCGGTTTTTGATTGGACGGGCCGCCGCACGGCCTGGGCGGTGGGGCTGCTGCTCACCCTTTTGTGCTTGGTGCTGCCCACCCGCAACTCGACGGTTGATGCCTGGGCGTATGCTGCCCAGGTGCGCTACGGCCACGATTTGCTGCTGCCGCACCACCTGTGGCACAGCTGCGCGGGCTGGCTTTGGCTGCGGCTGCTGCACGCGCTGGGCCGTTGGCCCGACGCGCTGGCGGCCCTCAAAGCGCTGAATGCGCTGGCTTACGGCGCCGTGCTGGCGGTGCTGGGCTGCCTGCTGCGCCGTTTGGGCGGGCCGCTTGCGTCGGTAGCGGCCTGGCTGCTGGCAGTGGGCAGCTGCTGGGGCTTACTGCGCTATGCCACCGAAAACGAAACCTACGTTTTGCCGCTGCTGGCGGCAGTGCTGGCCTCGGCCGCTTGGGTGCGGGCCACGGCAAAGCAAGCAGCCAATAGTTCGACTGACAACGCGGGCCACCAAAAATCAAGCATCAAACCACTGGGCTGCTGGGTGCTAGCCGGAGCGGCTGCCGCACTCGCGGGACTACTGCACCAGGTGATGATATGGTGGTGGCTGGGCTTGCTGCTTGGGACTCTTTGGGGTCCGAAAATTGGCCCAAGGCGCACTTGGCGGCCCGCGGCGGCGGCCTGGTACGCGCTGCCCGGCCTGGTAGCGTGGCCGCTGGCTTACGCTGGGGCGCTGCCCACCTGGGGCCTGCCCCTGAGGCCCACGGCACTGCTGCATTTTGTGCTGCACGACTACTACACCGGAGCGGCCGGAGAGCACCACGTTACCCACGGCTTTCTACTGACTACCATCAATATATTTCGTACCCTTGGGCAGCTGCATGGCTACTTATTGCCGCTGCTGCGCCGCTGGCCTGCGCTGCTGCTGGTGCCGCTGGCAGCAGTCAGCCTAGCGGCTTACGCTGGGTGGCTGGCGCTTCGCCAACAGCGGCAACCAGTTGCAACCCGCGCCGTGGCCCCGGCTTTAAATACCGCCCTGCCCTACTCAGAATTCGGCCTGTCTTCCTCAATGCCAGGCGCGATGCGCCATGCGGCTGCTACGCACGGGTTGATTTTTGGCCTGCAGCTGGTCTTTGCCGCTCTTTCCGATGGCAACGCGGAGTTTATGGTGATGCTGCCGGTGCTGGGGGCCATTGCGGTGCTGAATAGCTGCCGAGTCCGGCAACTTCCTGGCGCGGCCGTAGCGGCGGGCGGGGCCGCGCTTCTGGCTTGGAATGTGGCCTTTGGCCTGCTGCCGCTGCACTTTTTGACCCTGCAGGATACCGCCCCGCTGCACCGCTTGCTGGCTACTCAGCCCCAAGCCCGCTTGCTGCTGACCGATGGCAACCTGCTGCTCAACCAGCATTTTTACCGCACTGGGCAAGCCGCCCCGCCGCCGCAGGTGCTGCCCGGCCCGGCCCGGCTGTTGCGCCACGGCCCCGCCGCCGCCCGCGCCGCCCTCGACTCCGTTCGGCGCGCCGGCCACCCCATCTACACTGATTTAACCGCCAACTCCCACCCGCTTGACCGGGCGCAGATTGCCTACAGCACTGAAAATGAAAGCCTGATTCTCGGCCTGCCCGTGCATCCTACCGACTCCACTCGCACATTTTATGGGTGGTACCGGGTATTTTTAATCAGGTAGAAATTGGGTGGCGTTTGGTTTTCGGTCACCACCAATTGCCTTCGCTGTGCCCCCGTGTTTTATTGAGCTACAGTGGCACAATTTCGCCGCGCAAGTCCTGCATGAGCAGGCTACGGGTAGCCGCTTCGCCCAGGCCCAGACCCAGCACGAACATGAGCTTGGTGATGGCGGCTTCGGTGGTAATGTCGTCGCCGCCGATAATGCCCAGCGCCTCGAAGCCGGCACTGGTGGCGTACTTGCCCTGCAGCACGCGGCCTTCCTCGCACTGGCTCACGTTGAGGAGCCACACGCCGCGCTGCCGGGCGTCGGCCAGGGCGGCCAGCAGCCAGGGGGTGGTGGGTGCGTTGCCCGAGCCATAGGTTTGCAGCACGCAGCCGCGCAGGCCGGGCACCGTGAGCACGGCCCGCACCAGCGCCTCGGTGAGGCCCGGAAACAGGGGCAGCACGGCCACGTTGGTTTCGAGGGCCGTGTGCACCTTGAGGCGAGCGGCCGGCAGCAGCCGGATGCGGCCATCGGCGAAGTCGAGGGCGATGCCGGCGCGGGCCAGGGGCGGGAAGTTTTCGCTCTTGAAAGCGGCAAACTGTTGGCTCTCGACCTTTTTGGCGCGGTTGCCGCGAATGAGGATGTCGTTGAAGAAAATACCTACTTCGGGCACCCGCACCGTGCCCGCACGCGGATGGCGGGCGGCGGCAATTTCGAGGGCCGAAATCAGGTTGCGCTGCGCGTCCGAGCGGCTGGCGCCGGCTGGCACCTGCGCCCCGGTAAACACCACGGCCTTCCCCAGGTGTTCCAACAGATAGCTCAACGCCGACGCCGAATACGCCATCGTGTCGGTGCCGTGCAGCACCACAAACCCCTCGAAATCGGCGTAGTGGTGGCCGATGATTTGGGCCAGAAAAAGCCAATCCGCCGGCACCACATCGGAGCTGTCGATGGGCTGAGGCAGCGATACCAGCGCGAGGGCCATCGGCAGGCGCATCAGCTCGGGCATTTTGCGGGCCAGCCGGTCGAACTGCATAGGCACCAGCGCCCCCATCCGGTTGAGGGCCATGCCCACCGTGCCGCCCGTGTAAATAATAAGCAAGCGCGGCGCATCGGCTGAAAGCCCGGCCTGGGTGGGCAGGGAAATAAGCGGCAGGTCGGCGGGATTGGGCATTTGGACTGGTACTAAATAGTGTGGATAGGCGCGGGCCGCCCGGCCCACGCCCTCAACCCCTGCCTACAACCGCAGCAGCTTGGCGCTGGCCGGGCCTACGCGCACCACGTAAAGCCCGGCCGTGGCGGGCAGCGCCACCTGCACCCGCGTAGTGCCTGCGGCGGGCTTCAGGAATTGTGTCAGCACCACAGTGCCTTTCATATCAAACACTTGCAGCAGGAGTGCCGCGCCTGTGGCACCGCGTAGCTCCAGTTCGGCCGTGGTGCCGGGCACCGGGTTTTCGAGGGGCAGCAACTGGAGCGCGGGGGCGGGGGCATGGGTGGGGGCAGTGGCCAGCATGGCACACTGGGTGGGTACGTCGGGGCTCCAGTCGGCGGGAGCGGGGTTGGCGAGGGCACCGGTATGGCCCTGGCCGCTGGCATCGGTGGCGATGCTGCCGGGGCCGTCGTTGAGGCGGAAATACGCGGCCAGGCCAGGCACCGGGCCGGGAGTCAGGCCGGGGACCAGGCAGGCGTTGGCGGCAATTTCGGCGGGGGTGAGCGCGCGGGTCCAGGCGCGGGCCTCGTCGAGCCAACCATCGAGGATGCGGGCGCTGTCGTAGTTGCGGCCCAAAGTAAATATGCCCGACGCTGTAGCCGAGCCGCTAACGGCCATGCTGGCGTCCAGCACCCCGTTGAGGTACAGCTTCATGGTGCTGCCGTCGAACGTGGCGGCCACGTGGTACCAGGTGTTGGCCGTGAGGGCAGTGGGCGAGGCCAGCTTGCGGGCGGTGGTACCCACCTGCAATACAAACTGTAACTTGTTGGAAGCCAGCCCCGCATCGCCCATCCGCACCAAGGCCACATTAGTGGGGTCCTCGATGCCCACCAGGCTGGAAATATTAGGGAAGGCTGCTTTAAAGCTGGCCGCCTTCACCCAGCATTCGAGGCTGAGGGCGGCCCCACTGAGGTTCAAGGTGCCCGCATCTACGTACTTGGTGGTGCCGTCGAGGCGCAACGAAGTGTTGGCCCCGCCGCTGGCCCCGCCCCCGCCCACGCTGATGTAGCCGGTGCGGGTGAGCGAGTCGCGGCCGGTGGCGCTACGGGCCACCAGCTTCACGGCGTAGGTGCCGGGAGTGGCGTACTGCACCACCGGAAACACGGCCGTGCTGCTGGCCGGGCTGCCTCCGGCAAACGTCCAGGTGTAGCTGCTGGCGTTGGTGGAGGCATTGGAGAAAGTGGCCGACTGCCCGGCCGTCAGCACCAGCGGCGCGGCCGCGAAAGCCGCCACCGGGGCTGCGGCCGCTGCACCACTGTCATACACCCGCAAGTTGCCCAGGTTGAGGGCATAAGCCGGCACCGCGCCCGCCGCGGTGGCCTGCACCCCCACAATGGCCAGCTCGCGCCCGGCGTAAGCAGCCAGCGGAAAGTTGCGGGTGTTCCAGAGCGTATCCGGGGTGCTGCCCAGGTCAAGCAGCTCGGGTTGGGCCAGGTTATCAGCAAAATACAGCAGCAGCTTGCTGACCGTCGGCCCCGCCGCCCCGGCCTTGAGCGTGACGCTGAGCGCAGTGCTACCCGCCACCGCCAGCTTGGTTTGATAGAGCTTCACGGTGGCCTGGTTACCGTTGAGGCTACCTACCAAGCGCAGCGAAGTGCCACCGTACCAGGCCCGGGCGAAGTCAAAACCCACGCTTACGGCAGCCGGGCCGGTTTTGGCCCATTGCCACGAGGGCAGCAGGCTTTGGCGGCTCATGTCCGTCCAGCTGCGCACCTGCTGGCTGCCGTTGTTGGCGAATACCTTACCCTGCCCGACGCAGAAGTTAGTTTCAAAAGGCAGGCTGTTGATGACGCTGCGCACCGGCACGTAGTGGCCAAAACCCTTCCAGCCCGTAGCATCGGGCGTGGTCACATCCAAGTCGTTACCGGCAAACATCCGCACCTCGGTGCGGTAAAAGCCGGCGTAGTCGGCCGCATTGGTATTGAAGGCGTTGAAGCCGCCGTTGTACGTCAGATTGGCCGCAAACAAGCCCATTGACAGCTTGGGCTGGGCCAGGCTGCCGGCGGTGAAGTAATTATCAATCCAGGCGCTTTGGGTGAAAAGCGACTGGTTGGAGCGGGCAGGCCACAAATCGGCCCCCATGTAAACCTCAAACGGACTGCGATTCAAAGATGTAGCCGTCGTCACGGATGTATTGATGGCGTTGCTGCCCGACCAGAAATAGTTGGTAAACATGGCGTCGCTCACCCGCGCCGTACCGTCCTGCAGCAGCGTTTGGTTGTTGACGTTCAAAGCATTCTGGTACGCGATGCCCCCGCTGGGCACCATCGCGTCGTACCAATGGATTTCCATGCCCGCGGGCCGCAATACTTGCAGCTGCTTGAGCATATTAATTAGCTCGGTGGCCGTGGCGGCCGGCACCCGCGACTCCTCGTTAAAAAACCAGCCGTCAAAGCCGTAGTAGTTAGCTACATCCACCAATTTTTGCGCGGCCGGGAAATTGCCCTGCACATCGCGCTGCACCAAGGCCGTCACGTCGGCCGCCGAGGTGAAGACCGAGCCAATGACTTTCACGCCGTTGCGGTGCGCCGTCTCCACCCAGGGGCGCGTCGGCAGGGCCACCGGCCCGTCAAACCACGTCAGCACGTCGATGTACTGCCAGTGCGTGAAGTTGTAGAGGTTGAAGCGGTTCTGCTCGTTGAGGTACCCGGCCCAACTGGCCATGCCGTCGGGTATGTAGTTGATTTTATGGCTGAAGCTTTGGGCGGGGTTGAGCTGCGCGGCCAGGCTGTTCTGGCGCGGGGCCAGCGGCACGCGGCTCACGTTGGCGGGCAGGGCCGTGGGGCCGGTGGGCGTCCAGGCCAGCAATTGCGCCATCGTGAGCTTGGTGTACTGGGCGGCCGGCTCCAGCTGGGCGTGGGCAGCGGTGGCAACCAGCAGCAATAAGGGCAGCAGGCAGCGGCGTAGGTAACAGTGCGTCATGGGTGGTGGGGGTGGTTGGAGGCAAAGAGGTTGCTCAAATGTAATACACTGTGGGGTGCATGGCGCCGTTCGCCGGCCGCATCCTTACGCTCGCACCGTGGCACCGTGGGCCACCAACGCCTGGCCCAGCAGCCAATGGCGCAACAGAGCGGCATCGTCCGAAATCCGACCCACCACCCGGTAGCTCGATTGCAGCGCCGGAGTACCGTCGGCGGCTTCGCGCACCACTGTGCCGGCGGTCAGGCAGGTAGCGTGTACCGTTTGCACCGCGCCAAAATTGCCTGGGCGTAGTTTTATTGTGAGCAGCGTCCCCTACCCTTTCACCTTGCTTTGCGTACTCACCAGCTGTCCATCTCCCCAGATTTTTTCATGCCCACCGCTGCCCCCGACCCCACCAAACCTGTATCCGACGTGCTGCTCATCGGCGCGGGCATCATGAGCGCCACCCTCGGCGTACTCCTCAACAAGCTCGACCCCAGCCTCAGCATCCAGCTCTTCGAGCGCCTCGACACCGCCGCTGCCGAAAGCTCCGACGCCTGGAACAACGCCGGCACCGGCCACTCGGCCTTCTGCGAGCTCAACTACACCCCCGAAAGCCCCGACGGCTCCATCGACATTAGCAAAGCCGATAAAATTGCCGAGCAGTTTGAGCTCAGCAAGCAGCTATGGGCCTCGCTCACCGCCGACGGCACCCTGCCCGACCCCAACCAGTTCATCCACAGCATCCCGCACATGAGCTTCGTGTGGGGCTCGGATAATGTTGAGTACCTGCGAAAACGCCACGCCGCCCTGGTGCAATCGCCCTTGTTTGCGGGCATGGAATTCAGCGCCGACCCCGCCCAGATTGCCGCCTGGGTGCCCCTCGTGATGCAGGGCCGCGACCCCGCCCAGCCCGTCGCCGCCACCCGGATGCACCTCGGCACCGACGTCAATTTTGGCAGCCTCACCCGCGCCCTGCTGGGCTACCTGGCCGCCCAGCCCGGTGCGACGCAGCACCTGGGCCATGAAATCGAGGATTTCCGACACAAGGACGACGGCATCTGGCGCGTGAAGGTCAAGGATTTGGCCTCCGGCGAAAGCCGCATCGTGCGGGCCCGGTTCGTGTTCATCGGGGCCGGCGGCGGCTCGCTCAACCTGCTCGAAAAAACTGAAATACCCGAAGCCCAGGGTTTTGGCGGCTTCCCCGTAAGTGGGCAGTGGCTGCGCTGCACCAACCCCGCGGTGGCCGCCCGGCACGGCGCCAAAGTGTACGGCAAGGCCGCCGTGGGCTCGCCCCCCATGTCGGTGCCCCACCTCGACACCCGCCAGATTGAAGGCCGCCAGGAGTTGCTCTTTGGCCCCTACGCCGGCTTCAGCACCAAGTTTTTGAAGCAGGGTTCCTACACCGATTTGTTCCGCTCGATTGAGCTGGGCAACATCCGGCCGCTGCTTTACGCCGGTGCCCGCAACCTGGGCCTCACGCGCTACCTCATTGGCCAGGTGCTGCAATCCGACGAAGAGCGCATGGCTGCCCTGCGCGACTACTACCCCGGAGCCAACCCCGCCGACTGGAAGCTGGCCGTAGCCGGGCAGCGCGTGCAGGTCATCAAAAAGGACAAAAAGGAAGGCGGCGTCCTCGAATTTGGCACCGAAGTCGTGACCAGCGCCGACGGCTCGGTGGCGGCCCTGCTCGGCGCTTCGCCGGGGGCCAGCACGGCCGTGGCCATCATGGTCGATTTGGTGCAGCGCTGCTTCCCGCAGCAAGCGCAGTCGGCGGCGTGGCAGGCCAAATTCCGCGAGCTCCTCCCCTCTTTCGGCCAGCATTTGGCCGACAATGCCGCCCTCTGCCGGGTGGTGCGCGAGCACAGCCACACCGTGCTGGGGCTGGCTTTGTAGCTAGTGGCCCGTGCCAAAACGCTCTTGCAGAACGGTGGTTACCTGCCGTTCCGGCTGCTGGTCGAGTATCTCAAGCCCACACCGGCCCCGACGAGCTGGGGGCTGACGGCCATTCAATGGGCCTGCGTGGTGGGACTGGGGTATTACATTTGGAGGTGAAGCCGGGGTAAACCGGGCACTCCCCCACCCAAGCCCGCGTTGCTGTG
>JANXUO010000210.1 GCA_025356245.1 Hymenobacter sp. | reverse complement strand
CCTCACCCACGGAGGGGACGAGGCCGAGGCCAAGCTGAAGGAGGTCTTCGGGAAGAAGCTCGCCTACGCGGATGTCCCCGGCCTGTGCAAGGTGGCCACCCTGGCTGAGATTGAGGCCCAGGGCTGGTCCCTCAACCCCGGCCGCTACGTGGGCGTGGCCCTGGACGACGACGGCCGCACCCCGGCCGAATTTCAGGAATTCGTGGAAACCCAGGCCGCCGACTTGGCCCGGCTCCACACCGAAGCCGACGCGCTGCAAGGAGCTATTGCGCGGGACGTGCTGGGGTTGTTCATGGACGTGGTGAGAGAGGAGGTGGCAGCGGTATGAAGTGGGAGAAAAAACTACTTGGTGATGTCATCAACCTGCAACGTGGTTATGACCTCACCCATGCAGAGCGGACGACTGGCGACTTTCCAGTAATTTCTTCGTCGGGAATTACCGATTTTCATTCAGAATATAAGGAAACAGGCCCTGGCGTGGTAACTGGCCGATATGGTACACTTGGGCAGGTTTATTATGTAGAAGGCAATTATTGGCCCCATAATACGACGCTCTTTGTTGAGAATTTTAAGGGTAACCACCCACATTTCATTTATTACCTGCTCCAAACGTTAGGGCTTGATAATAACAATGATGCTGGGGCAGTACCCGGAGTAAACCGGCAGTCGTTACACGCAATTCGGGTTTCCCTGCCGCCTCTGCCCCTGCAACGGCAGATAGCGGCGGTGCTGGGCCGCTACGATGCGCTGCTGGCGAACTACCAGCAGCAGGTGGCGACGCTGGAGGCGCTGGCGCAGGAGCTGTACCGGGAGTGGTTTGTGCGCGGGCGCTGCCCTGGGGCGGTGGCGGGGGCGTTGGGGGAGTTGCCAGCGGGGTGGGAAGTGAAGACTCTGGACGCAGTTGCTTGCGATTTACGGCGAATTGCTAAGATTGAAAAACTTGACCCTGAGACATTTTATGTCGGCCTTGAGCATCTAACGGTGAAGTCGATTTCAATTAAGGAGCATGGTACAGCAGACGACATTAACAGCGACAAATTAGAGTTTGAAGTGGGTGATATACTCTTCGGAAAAATCAGGGCGTATTTGCACAAAGTTTGTCTTGCACACTTTGCGGGCGTTTGCTCAACTGATGCCATTGTTATAAAACCCAGAAAAGCGGCTGCGCTCGGTTTCGTTTTGTTCACCGTTTTTAGCGAACATTTTATTGAGTTTGCAGACCTGATTTCAAACGGAACCAAAATGCCCCGTTCAGAATGGAGCGTTTTGAAAACATACCCTATCATCGTTCCTACAGACGCTGCGCTTGAAACATTTGACGCTTTGGTCAGACCAATTTTTAGCAAAATCGCTAACCTGCAAAAGCAGTGCGATTATATCCGCGCCACTCGCGACGCGCTGTTGCCCCGGCTGTTGAGCGGGCAGCTACTCCCTGTTTCTTCTCCGGCAACTGCCTGATTTTACCCCTTGCTATGGCTTTTATTTCCGAAGACGACATCGAACGCGCCTGCGTGAACGTGCTGCTGAACGAGTTGCACTACGATGAGCACCTGAACCTGTACCAGGCGCACCTGAAAGACGAAGCCCAGGCCAACGCCCTGTTTGGGCGGGCCGACGTGCGAGGCGTGGTACGAATGGGCCAACTGGCGGCCAGCTTAAAAAAGCTCAACCCCCACGCGCCGCCCGCCGTGCTGGCCGAGGCGCAACGCCTGCTCACCGAGGCCCGGCCGGGCCTGAGCCGCTACGAGGCCAACCGGGTCGTGACCCAGATGCTCCAGAAAGGGCTGACCCTGCCGGGGGCCAAAAACGCGAAGGGCGAGGCCGTGCTGACGCGGGTACGGTTCCTGGATTTTGAGCACCCCGCCCACAACCACTTCGCCGTGGTGCAGCAGCTCACCATCCGGGGCAAAGCCACCCGGCGGCCCGACCTGCTGGTATTCGTGAACGGCCTGCCGCTGGTGTTCGTGGAGTTGAAAAACGCCACCGAAGACACCCGCCAGGCCTACGAGAAAAACCTGACCGACTACCGCCGCGACATCGCCCAACTCTTTGACTATAACCTGGTCGTGGTGCTCTCGAACGCCTACGTGACCAAAGTGGGCAGCCACACCGCCGACTGGGAGCAATTTTTCAACTGGGAGAAAATAGCCGACGAGAACGAGGCCGTGGTGCCGAAAGGCGAAACCGACATCGAGCGGGTGATGCGGGCGCTGTTTCGGAAGGAAACCCTGCTCGACGTGCTCGAAAACTTCGTGTTCTTCTACGCCGGCCGGGCCAAAATCGTGGCCAAAAACCACCAGTACCTGGGCGTGAACAACGCCGTGGCGGCGCTGGGGGCGCGGGCCGCGCTGCTGGGCAAGCTGGGCGTGTTCTGGCACACGCAAGGGTCGGGCAAGAGCTTTTCGATGGCCTACTTCGTGCAGAAGGTGCGGCACCGCGTCCCCGGCGCGGCGGCCCTCAAATTCGTGCTCGTGACCGACCGCGACGACCTGGAAGACCAGCTCTGGAAGACGTTTGTACGCAGCGGGCTGCTCGACCCCAAGCAGCCGGCGCGGGCCAGCAGCGCCGCCCACCTGGCCGAGCTGGTGCGGGCCGGTGCCCCGGTCATCTTCACCCTCATTCAAAAATTCAAAAACCCCAGCGGCAAGGGCAGCGGCGCATTTGCGGAGCTAACGGCGCGGGGCGAGGACTACGTGATACTGGTGGACGAGGCCCACCGCAGCCAGTACAAAGACCTGGGCGACAATATGCGGCGGGCCTTTCGGGGGGCCTCGTACCTGGCCTTTACGGGTACGCCGCTGCTCGACGCGGTAGAAACCACGAAGGAGTGGTTTGGGGGCTACGTGAGCCAGTACAACTTTCAGGAGAGCGTAACGGACGGCTCCACGGTGCCGCTGTATTACCACAACCGGGTGCCGCAAATGATGCTGCAAAACGACGCGCTGAACGACGATTTTGCGGAGATAATGGCCGACGAAAACCTGAGCGACGAGCAGCAGGAGCGCCTGACCCGCAAGTATGCCAACATCGTGAGCGTGATAACCGACCACGACCGGCTCGATGCCGTGGCGCAGGACATCGTGGGGCACTTTCCGCACCGGGGCTACCTGGGCAAAGGCATGGTGGTGAGCCTCGACAAGCCCACGGCCGTGAAGATGTACGACAAGGTGAAGGCCCGCTGGGCGCTGAGGCTCAAGGAGCTGCAAGGCCAACTCAACGCGCTGCCGGCGGGCAGCCCGGCGCGGCTGGCGCTGGAGCAGACCCGCAAGTGGATGAAGGAAACGGAAATGGCCGTGGTGGTGAGCGAAGAAGCCGAGGAAGAAGCGAAGTTTCTGAAACTGGGGCTGGACATCCGGCCCCACCGGGCTTTTATGAACAAGACCTGGGGCGACGACCACGCCACCATAGAAGACCGGTTTCGGAAAGATGGCGACCCGTTGCGGCTGGTATTTGTGTGCGCCAAGTGGCTGACGGGCTTCGACGCGCCCACCGTTTCGACGCTCTACCTCGACAAGCCCCTGCAAAACCACACCCTGATGCAAACCATTGCCCGCGCCAACCGGGTGGCGGTGGCCCTGGACGCAGCCGGAGCCGTGGCCGACGAGCACACCCTGACCCCCATCGGCAAGATGAACGGACTGGTGGTGGACTACTACGGGCTGATGGCCGGCGGGCGGCTGGAAAAAGCGCTGGCCAAGTACGCCCGCGCCAAAAACACCACCGAAGGCGAGAAAACCGATTACCCAGCCGAAGACTTTGAGGTGCTACTGAGCTACCTGGACGTTTCGATTGCTGAAGCAGTGAAGTTCCTGGCCCGGCAAGGCTTGAGCCTGGCGGAGGTGTTGGATAGCCCGGCCACCTTCGACAAGCTGGACCAACTGGACGACATGGCTGACGTGCTGTCGAAAACGGAGGAGCTGAAAAAGGAGTTTTCCGTGTTTCAAACGGCCGTCACGTCGTTTTACCAAGCCTGCAAGCCCGACATTCTCACCGAGGAGCTGCTGAAAGGCGGCGGCCCCTACCAGGGCCAGTACCGGCGCACCAAAGACGCGCTGGAATACGTGCGGCGCATCATCAGCCGGCAGCAAGACCACCACAGCGGCGATTTTGACGAAGCCAGGGCGAAGGCCGATTCCCTGATTGACGAGGCCATCGTGGCGCAGGGCGGCGGCAAAGGCTACCTGATTGATGCGGATGGCAAGGAAATCAACCTGAGCGGGCTGGACCTGGAGAAGCTGCAAGAACGCTTCAAGGCCCAGCCCCGCAAGAATCTGGCTATTGCCGACATGGTGGCGTTCCTGCAAGACCGCACCCAGCAACTGCTCAACCGCAACGTAAACCGGGTGGACCTGGCCCAAAAGCTCCACGACATCATCCAGCATTACAACACGGCCAGCAGCGACGTGGCGCAGTTTTTCGCGGCCCTGAAAGAGTACGCTGAGAAGTTGCGCGACGAAGAAAAACGGTCGGCCGCCGAAGGACTAAGCGAGGAGGAGCTGGAAATCTTCGACCTGCTGTTTGTGAGCGAGTTGAAGCCCGCCGAAAAAGACCGGGTGAAGCGGGCCGCCCAGCACCTGCTGGCCAAGCTGCGCGACAACGAAACGAAGAAAGAAGTGCTAACCCCCGACTGGCACAAAAACCCGCAGCTCCAACTGCGGGTGCAGGAAATGATAGGCGGCGTACTGGACAAAGAGCTGCCGCAGGAAGGCTACCCAAAGCCGATTTTTGTGGAAAAGCGGGAGGCTGTTTATCAGCATCTGCTGAGTTTGGCCACGCTGGGCGGGCGGTATTGGGCGTGAGGTGCGGGGTTGTTGCGCTGGCTGTAAGTCTTATGTTTTAGGTTGATAATCTCTTTGGTTGCTTTATGAATTACTGGCACATTCAAATGCACCCCGGAAACCAAAAAGATTTTGACCGCAAGCGAGTGGCCCGAATACTGACTGAAACCGGGTATGTCGGCGTTGGCGAGTGGGATGATGGAGAAAGCAAGATTCGGCAGTTTCGTGACACGGTGGCTGTTGGCGACGTTGTATTGGTGCGAAGCAAAGGTGCGCTGGCCCTGGTGCAAGTGGTTGGGGGAGTTGAATATGAAGAAAGCCCCAATCCCAATTTGGATTGGTTCGAGAACCGGCGACCGGTCAAGATATTAGGCTGGCGTACACCAGATTTAATGAAGCGTTTGGGTAAGACCGTAGATGGCATCTTCAATACCAATTCCTTCGCATCAGCAAACAAAAGCCACTACATCAAAGCCTGGCATCAGATGGTACTACAAGAAAGAATGCGAGATGAAGTGGCTGCGCTGCTGGCGAGCAAACACCAGGTAATCCTGCAAGGCCCCCCCGGCACGGGCAAAACCCGCCTGGCGGGTTTGGTGGCCGAAAAGCTGGCGGCCGAAGCCGATACCAAACTGGTGCAATTCCACCCGGCGTATGCCTACGAAGACTTTGTACGCGGGATTGTGGCCGAAACCGACGACAAAGGCAACCTGCATTATCGGGCCGAGGACAAGGTATTGGGCGACTTCGCCAAACGGGCCGAGGCTGCGCCCGACCGCAACTTTGTCCTGATTCTGGACGAAATAAACCGCGCCAATCTCCCCTCCGTGCTGGGCGAGTTGATTTATGCGTTGGAGTATCGGGGCAAGCGCGTGGAAAGCGTGTACGGCGTGGGGCCGGACAAAGACCGGGGCTTGGTGCTACCCAAAAACTTACTCATCATCGGCACCATGAACACCGCCGACCGCTCGGTGGGGCACCTGGATTATGCCATTCGTCGGCGTTTTGCGTTTGTGTCGGTGCTACCCGATGCCACAGTAATTGAGGACGAGGCCGGGCGGCAACTGTTTGAAACGGTAGCCGCACTGTTCACCGACGAGTACCTGTCGCCGGAGTTTGAAGCCGGGCAAGTGCAGCCGGGGCACAGCTACTTCATGACCAAAGCAGCCGAAGGACTGACGCTGGCCCAAAAGCTGGAATACGAGTTGCGGCCACTCCTGCACGAGTACCTGCGGGATGGCATTCTGCGGCCAGC
>JANXUO010000141.1 GCA_025356245.1 Hymenobacter sp. | reverse complement strand
CCTACCGCCCACAACACCCCCGCTGCCGACCAGCGCCTGCGCGACCAGGCCTACACCAATCAAAACGTGCGCTACACCCAGGGCTACCGCATCCTGGTGTACCTGGGCCTCGAACGCGAGCAGGCCATGAGCATTCGTCGCACCATTATCGGCCGTTACCCCACCGAAACCGACTACCTCGTCTTCAAAGCCCCCGTGTACCGCCTCTACATCGGCGACTACACCACCAAGCTCGAAGCCGACCGCGGCCTGGCCCGCCTGCGCGGCCTCACGCCCAAGCTGGAGCTGGAAAGCACCTCGGTCCTCCTGAACAAAAACCCCTGATGCGTTGCTGGCTGTTGGCAGTCGGTTGCCCGATTCCGGGTGTGTTTGGATTGTTTCGCGGTTCGCTTCCTTCTGTTGAGCGTTTTCTAAGCCCTTCCCGCCACCTTTGCCCGCCGCAGCCCCGCACCAGCCGTCAGTAACCAAGAACCAGCAACCAGCAACCAGACATTCAAGATGCTGCACCAAATCAAGGCGCTGGCCGCCGCCCACGCCGCCGATACCGTGGCCCTGCGCCGCCACCTGCACGCCCACCCCGAGCTTTCGTTTGCCGAGCACCGTACGGCCGCCTTTGTAGCCGCCGAGCTGCGCAAGCTGGGCCTGGAGCCGCAGGCCTGCGCCGAAACCGGCTTGGTGGCCCTCATCGAAGGGCAGCCCGGTGGCCCCACGGTAGCCCTGCGGGCCGACATGGACGCCCTGCCCATCCAGGAAACCAACGACGTACCCTACCGCTCCACCACCCCCGGCGTGATGCACGCCTGCGGCCACGATGCCCACACCGCCAGCCTGCTGGGCGCGGCCCGCATCCTCAACGCGCTGAGAACCGAATTCAAGGGCACCGTCAAGCTGCTCTTTCAGCCCGGTGAGGAACGCCTGCCCGGCGGCGCTTCGCTCATGATTAAGGAGGGAGCCTTGCTGGCCCCCGTCCCCGCCAGCATCCTCGGCCAGCACGTTTTCCCGAAGCTGCCCGCCGGACAAATCGGCCTGCGCAGCGGCCGCTACATGGCCAGCACCGACGAACTCTACCTCACCGTGCGCGGCCGGGGCGGCCACGGCGCCATGCCCGAACTCAACCTCGACCCGGTACTGGTCGCCGCCCACCTCATCGTCGCCGCCCAGCAATTGGTAAGCCGCCGCGCCAACCCCAAAACGCCCTCCGTGCTCTCGTTCGGAAAAGTAATTGCCAACGGCGCCACCAACGTCATCCCCAACGAAGTGTACATCGAAGGCACCTTCCGTACCCTCGACGAGCCCTGGCGCATCGAAGCCCACCAGCACCTGCGCCGCCTCTGCGAAGGCCTGGCCGACAGCATGGGGGCCGTGTGCGAGCTGGAAATCCGCCGGGGCTACCCCTGCCTCGACAACGACCCCGCCACCACCGCCCGCGTCCGCGCCGCCGCCGAAGCCTACCTCGGCCCCGAAAACGTCATCGACCTCGACCAGTGGATGGCCGCCGAAGACTTTGCCTACTTCTCCCAAGCCGCTCCCGCCTGCTTCTACCGCCTCGGCACCCGCGCCCCCGACGGCCGCTTCGCCGCCTCCGTCCACACCCCCACCTTCGACATCGACGAAGCTGCCTTGGCCGTCGGCCCCGGCCTCATGGCCTGGCTGGCCCTGCAAGAGCTCCACGCATAACCCAGCATTGCCCAAAGCAGTCAACTCCCCACGCCACGACCGAAGCCGCCGCCTTACCCGCCCCCCTCCAAGCCTACCTCGCCTTCCTCGAAACCGAACTCCAAGTCCCCGTCCGCATCGTCAGCGTCGGCCCGGATAGAGTGAGTAAGGTTATTTTGTTGTAGGTTTGATGTATGTTCACTTAGTTCTCAAATGAGTCCTGATTTCAAGCGGGATTTCACAGTGACCTCCACATTCTGTGAATTGAAACTACTTGAACTCATATGGCTGCTTGCTTTTGATAAGGTGAATAACAAGCCAGGCAGAAAGCGTCAGTTGTCTGACAAATAAATTTAAATCAGAAGCTGATTTAAAAATTTCAAAAATATTTTTAGCGTAAAATTTTGGTTTCGTCATGACTTTCCTTGAAATAATTGGCGCTGCCTTTCTTGTACTCATTGTGAAATTTTTATGGGACGAACACATAAAGTTAACCCCTAAGGTAGGACAAAGCCCACCTTCCTTAAAACCAGATTTGCAAAAGGAGAATGCGATGAAGGCCTACTTGATGCCGGAAATATCATTGGGTATTTTAGCGGGAAAACTCAATTGTCAGCCCGAAAATGCAGCAATGGTATTTAAGAAAGGCATTCATGAGGAAATGTTTTGTTCGGGCCTTTCCTCTAATGTTATCGATGAAAGAATAAAATCTCTGTTAGAAGCAACACCAATGAACAAACAGCGGGAGGCAAAGGAGGCTTCTCAATCTTTTGGCTATGTAGTAAAGCCAGAAGATACAGCGTCTGGCATGATGTACAAGTGGATAAAAGAAGTTGTTGATGCTACTGTGCCAACAGAAGCTAAACCTGTTTCGAAAAATTTGTATGAGAAAATTAATGTAATTGATGGACAAGGGCCTTTTATTTATTCGATGACGAGTGACGACTTGAGGGACATTCTTACAGATGACCAATTACGCCAAGCTGGGTTCACGCCAAAATTAGACCATAATGACCAAGTCATTATGCCAACAATTGCTGAAAAGGCAAGACAAGAAGCGGTGCGTTCAGAATATTATGCTCGATATGGAAATGACGAAAATGGTAAATTTCGCGGTTATTATGTGATTATTCACTCCAGCGACAAACCAAAGAAGAATGTTGACTTCCGTATTGGACCAACATTGCTTAACGACAAGCCTTTTTAAGGTTTTCACGTTACAATCCTCCCGCAAATCTTCCCCACGCAAAAACTTTCTCTAGCTTTGCACTCCCAAACGCCAATCGGGCACCGAGCCGTTGCTAGCAGCACCTCCCCAAATTTCTCGGTTTCTCATTGAACGCCCCCGCCGCCCCGGTTGTCTAACACCCAGCCCCGGCAAGCAAGGCCAACGAAAAACAAAAAGGCCACCCCCCGGAACTCCGGTTCGCCAGCCATTGTCTGAAACCCCGGACACGGCCAGCAGGGCAGCTAAAAAGAAAATTTCAGAAAAAACTTGCAGCGATGAAAAGCGCCGCCGTACCTTTGCACCCCGCTTCAAAAGGAAGCGCCCACCGCCACCCAGGCCCCAGCGAAAAACTTCAAAAATTTTCGCCCCCAAGCTTGTCCAGCGAATAAAGCGCAGTATCTTTGCACCCCGCTTTCAAAAGGAAGCAGGGCATTTGAAAAGCCGAAACGAAAGCTACCAAAAAAATTTCGCCCAAAGCTTGCCAAATAAGAAATTTCTCGTACCTTTGCACTCCCAAACAAAACAGGGTGTTGCAATCGCAACGAAAAGGGTTGAAATCGCAACCCACCACGTCGCCTCAACTGGGGGCAGCGCACGTTCTTTGAATGACGGAAACAGACAAAATAGTAAGTGTTTCAAGCACGAGCTCTTCTCGAAAAGCAAGCGCCTGAAATAACTGAGCGAATTGAATTAAACGATAACGTCAATACGTGAGCAAGGCTAGCACTTGACATCAGCCCAGGTTCGCCTGGGTGCAGAAGAATTTTACAATGGAGAGTTTGATCCTGGCTCAGGATGAACGCTAGCGGCAGGCCTAATACATGCAAGTCGAACGGTCGTAGCAATACGATAGTGGCGCACGGGTGCGTAACGCGTAACCAACCTACCCACATCTGGGGGATAGCCCGCCGAAAGGCGGATTAATACCGCATAAGACTTTGGTCCGGCATCGGGGCGAAGTTAAAGATTTATTGGATGTGGATGGGGTTGCGTGCCATTAGCTAGTTGGCGGGGTAACGGCCCACCAAGGCGACGATGGCTAGGGGAGCTGAGAGGCTGGTCCCCCACACGGGCACTGAGATACGGGCCCGACTCCTACGGGAGGCAGCAGTAGGGAATATTGGGCAATGGCCGAGAGGCTGACCCAGCCA
>JANXUO010000138.1 GCA_025356245.1 Hymenobacter sp. | reverse complement strand
GGACGCGGCCGGTCTTCCGCACCGTGGCCCGCACGGCGGCTTCGTCCCAGGGCAGCAGGGTGCGCAGGTCGAGGATGTCGGCCGACACTTTTAGCTCGTCGCAGACCTGCGTGGCCCAGTGTACGCCCATGCCGTAGGTGATGATGCTCAGCTCGTCGCCTTCGCGCACCAACGCCGCCTGGCCGATGGGCGTGGTGTAGTACGCCTCCGGCACCGGGCCGCTGAGGCTGCGGTAGAGCATCTTGTGCTCGAAGTACATCACCGGGTTGGGGTCTTCAAACGCCGCGCAGAGCAGGCCCTTGGCGTCGTGCGGGTTGCTGGGGTACACCACCTTCAGGCCGGGGGTGTGCACAAACCAGGCTTCGTTGCTTTGCGAGTGGAAGGGGCCGGCGGCCGAGCCCGCGCCGGTGGGCATGCGCACCACCACGTCGGCGTTCTGGCCCCAGCGGTAGTGGCTTTTGGCCAGGTTGTTTATAATCTGGTTGAAGCCGCAGGTCACAAAATCGGCGAACTGCATCTCCACCATGCTCTTTTTGCCCCGGATGCTCAGGCCCAGGCCCGCGCCCACAATGGCCGACTCGCAGAGCGGCGTGTTGCGCACCCGCGCCTTGCCAAACTGCGCCACAAAGCCATCGGTAATCTTGAACACCCCGCCGTAGTCGGCAATGTCCTGGCCCATGAGCACGAGGTCCGGGTACTTCTCCATGCACTGCCGCAGGCCCTCCTGGATGGCGTCGATGAAGCGGATTTCTCGTGTTTCTTGTTTCTTGTTTGTTGTTTGTTGTTGGTCGTTTGCGGTTGCTTGCGGTTCGTCATCCGAACCAGAAACAAGCAACGAGGAACTAGAAACCGGCGCAGCCGCGTACATATCCGCTATTTCCTCCGCCACGTTGGCCACGGGCATGGGCACGGCGTCGGCTTCCTTGAGGCCGGCTTCGATTTCGGCCTTGATGGCCTCGCGGTACTGGTGCTTGGCGGTTTCGCTGAGGACGCCCTCGGCCAGGAGCCACTTTTCGTAGTTCTCGACGGGGTCTTTGGCGGCCCATTCTTCCATCAGGGCCTGGGGCACGTACTTGGTGCCGCTGGCTTCTTCGTGGCCGCGCATCCGGAAGGTGAGGGCCTCGACGAGGACGGGGCGCGGGTTTTTGCGCAGGCTTTCGGCCAGGCGGTTCACGGTGTCGAAGACTTCGAGCACGTTGTTGCCATCGATTTGCACGGCCTCCATGCCGTAGGCGGGGCCTTTGTCGACAAACGACTTGAACCGGAACTGCTCGTTGCTGGGCGTGCTGAGGCCGTAGCCGTTGTTTTCAATCATGAAAATGACCGGCAGCTGCCACACCGCCGCCACGTTCAGGGCCTCGTGGAAGTCGCCTTCGGAGGCCCCGCCATCGCCCGAATACGTGAGCGTGACGCGGGGCTGCTGGTCGAGCACGTCGGCCAGGGCAATGCCGTTGGCCACGGCCAGCTGGGGGCCCAGGTGCGAAATCATGCCCACGATGTGGTGCTCGTTGGTGCCGAAGTGAAAGCTGCGGTCGCGGCCCTTGGTGTAGCCAGTGGTTTTGCCCTGCCACTGGGCAAAAAGGCGCCCCAGCGGCACCTGCCGCCCGGTAAACACGCCCAGGTTGCGGTGCAGGGGCAGGATGTACTCGTCGGCGTGCAGGGCCAGGGTGCTACCCACCGAAATGGCCTCCTGCCCGATGCCCGAAAACCACTTGCTGACCTTGCCCTGGCGCAGCAGAATCAGCATCTTTTCCTCAATCAGGCGGGGCTTGAGCAGCTCGCGGTACAGGTGCAGCAGGGTATCGGGGGCGTAGTCTTTGCGGTCGAAGGTCATGGGTTGGGCGCGGGTGGGAATGCGGGCGCAAAGGTAGCGGGGCGGTATCTTGCGGGGCCTAAGGTTTTGAAACAAGCGCTATCAGTCACGCCTTGCAATCGTCGGTGAAACCTCTTCCAACCCGTGCATAAATTATTCCGTGGACAGTTTACAGCTACAAAAGGCCGATGCTTTCGCCCGTGATATGGGGCTGCTGCCTTACTCCGCCAAGTGTGTCGAAGGCGTGAGTGACTCGTACAACTATTTTGCGCTCTACGTCAGTGTTCATTACCCCGAATGGCTTTTTATTAAAACTCATCGCGTTATCCCAGACCCGATTGGAACTGATTGGCTGCTGGAGCTTTTGCATTACGTGGTGCTGCCCGATGGAACGGTGCAGCAAATCGACACCCATGAGTATTTCAACCAAACGGGTGGACACCAACAATGGTGGACGAGTTTGGTGGAAGTGGGCTTACCATAGCCCACACTACCGAAATCCTCGCCAACATCTCAACCCTCCGCACATGGTTACTCAGTACGCTGCCTTGACTGAAGTGGGCGCTTTCATAACCGACCTGCGCGAGTTGGGCGTGGTGCCCCAACGCGTCATTCTGTTCGGTTCGTTCGCCCGCAACGAGCAACACGAATGGTCCGATATTGACGTGGCCGTGGTGGCCGAGGAGTTGAGTGGCTTTCGGCCCACCGACTACCGCCGGTTTTCGGCGGCCCTCTGCCGCCACCTCGACATCGAACTGCATCCCTTCCGCCCCGAAGACTTCATCGACTGGAACCCCTTCGTGCAGGAAATCAAGCGCACGGGCATTGTGGTGGTGTAGGCGGGCGGCTACCTTTGCCCCATGCCCGTTACGCCACCTGCTACCAAAGAAATGGCCCGCGCCGTGCTGGCCCAACTGGTCGAAAAATTCGACCGCAATTACGCCCGCCACAAGAGCGCCGACTACAGCGAGGCCCAATTGCGGATTGACTTCCTCAACCCCTGGCTCGTGGCTTTTGGCTGGGACGTGCCCAACGCCCAGGGCCTGCCGCCCTCGCAGCGCGAGGTCATCACCGAAGACCGGGTGCGGGTGGCCGGCCGCCAGAAGGCCCCCGACTACGGCATCCAGCTCGAAGGCCGCTTTCGCTTTTACATTGAGGCCAAAAAGCCCGCCGTGAACCTGCGCGACGACCCCGCCCCCGCCGTGCAGGTGCGCACCTACGCCTGGAACAAGGGCCTGCCCCTGTCCTTCCTCACCGACTTCGAGGAGCTGGCCCTTTACGACTGCCGCGCCAACCCCAACGCCCGCGCCACCGCCGCCACCGCCCGCCTCGAATACCTGCGCTACGACCAGTACCTGGCCCACTTCGACCAGCTCTGGGACCTGCTCTCCCGCGAGGCCGTGGCCGCCGGCACCCTCGACGCCCGCGCCGCCGCCGTGCCCGGCCAGCGCGGTGCCGACACCGTGGACGTGGCCTTCCTCAACACCCTCGAACAAATGCGGGCCGACCTCGCCCAGGGCCTCATCCAGCAAAACCCGGCCCTGGGCGTGGACGGCCTGCGCTACCTGGTGCAAATGCTGCTCGACCGGGTGGTGTTTCTGCGCATTGCCGAAGACCGCGAAGTAGAACCCTACGGCGACCTCGAACGCCTGGCCGCCGACCGCAAGAAGGAACGCCCCGGCCAGCTCTACGCCGAACTCCTCGACCGCTTCCGGGCCGCCGCCACCCGCTACAACTCCGGCCTGTTTGACCTGGCCGCCGACACCCTTTCGGGCACCGTGACGCTGGCCAACGACGTGCTGCGCCCGCTGCTGCGCGGGCTCTACTTCCCGCAGTCGAACTACAAGTTCGACGTGATTGGGGTCGATATTCTGGGCTCGGCCTACGAGCGGTTTCTGGGCAAGGTCATCCAGTTGCCCGCCCCCGGCCGGGCGCTCATCGTCGAGAAGCCCGAAGTGCGCAAGGCCGGCGGCGTGTACTACACCCCGCCCTACATCGTGCGCTACCTTGTGGCGGCCACCCTGGGGCCGCTCTGCCAGGGCCGCACCCCCGCCGAGGTGGCCCGCTTGCGCGTCCTGGACC
>JANXUO010000148.1 GCA_025356245.1 Hymenobacter sp. | reverse complement strand
ATAACCACAAGGAAATCGGGGAATTAATGAGCATTTCGGAGGGCACCAGCAAGTCGCAGTACAGCCGGGCCCGCGTTATTTTACAAACTAAACTGGAGCGCCTTGGCACTCCCCGCCCTCATGGCCGCTATCAAGCCGAATAACCCCGATATGAACGAGCCCACCGGCAGCTTCGAGGAGCTGTTTCGGCACCACATGGCCGACGCCGAAGTGCCCGTACGCCCCATGCTCTGGGAGCAGGTTGACAACTCGCTGCTGGTGCGGCAGAACGAGGT
Source organism: Hymenobacter sp. (assembly GCA_025356245.1). Classification (GTDB taxonomy): domain Bacteria; phylum Bacteroidota; class Bacteroidia; order Cytophagales; family Hymenobacteraceae; genus Hymenobacter. The sequence continues at coordinate 5,052 of JANXUO010000148.1, read as the reverse complement.
GTACCGCAAGCGCCTGGCCGCTACGCGCTGGGTGGCAGCGGCTTCACTGTTGCTGGCTTCGCTGGCCGGCGGCGGCTGGTGGGCGGCGCAACAGCCGTCCGGCACTGCTGACGTGGCCACGGTGCCTAACGGCCGCGCTGCGACTTCGGAAAGCAATGCCGCGGGTTTGAGCAGCGGGCTCGGCGGCAATGACGGCGTGGCCACAGCGGCAAGCCCGGCCGCAAGCCCAATCGGGCAGCCTGCTGGCAGTCAAGGCGGAATGGCGCAGGTGCCGGCCCAGGCTGGGACACCTGACAAAGGCACCGCTGCAGCTGCCGGGGCCGAAGTTGGCGCCGTTGCCAACGGTTACCAAGCGGTTGCCAACGCTCGGCGGGCAAAAGACGCAACTACTGCCGCCAACGCAAGAGCGAACCGGGCGGCGCTGCCGTCGGCTATCGCCGACCGGGCTTTGGGCCGGTCAGCGGCGGGAGTTGGCGCTCCAATAGCGGTGGCAGGCGTTGCGGCCGCTGGCCGGACGGTGGGCCTGGGCCGGAGCCAAGCGGGCCGTGTCGATTGGCTTGGCGCGCAAGGCCGCTCGCTAACCACTGGCAAGGGCGCTAGCGCATTGGCGGGTGGCAACAGTAATACGGGTGATAGATATGCACCGATGGCGACGCTGGTGGGTACTGCCGGCGCAACGACAGCGGCCGGCACCTTTGTCACCGCTACGGGGCTTGCGGCGACGAGCGCAGAGGCCGAAGCTACTTCGCTGGCGGGCCTGACCAGCCTGGCGGGCCGAAGCAGCAGCTTGCACCTGATGGCAACCCAAAGCTTGCCCACGGGCCTTAGCCCGGTGCCCGTGACGGCGGCCCCAGTACCCGCACCGCTGCCCAAATGGCAATTTGGAGCCAGCTACGCGGTGTCGGCCTTCAACCCCAACATCAATTTCTCGCGGCAGGGCTCTACCGACTACATCTACAACATGAGTCCGGTACTGGGCGACAACACCGTGGCCCTGAGCGAAGCCGCCGCCGCCGAATACCGGCAGCACCTGCAAGCCGGGCTGGGCCAACGCCTCGCGCTACGCGCCGCCCGCCGCCTCGGCAACGGCCGCTGGAGCCTAGCTACCGGCGTCGAGTTGGCGCAGAACCAAGCCCGCTCGGCCACTTCGGGCTTTTACGTGGGCGAGCAGGTGCCCGATTTGGGTCAACCAATTAGCCCTATTGGCGGAGTTGCCGCTAACGGCGCCGGCGAGCTGCGCGGCACCACTTTCCGCTATCGCTCGGCGGGGGTGCCAGTGGAGTTGAGCTACGCCAACCCCATCCGGCGCGGCTGGAGCACCTACGGCCGCGTGGGGGCCGTGGTGAGCGCCCTATTTAACGTGCGGGCCGAGGTAGCAGGCGTACCCGAAGCGGGGCGGACGTACTCGCTGATGTCGGCCGGGGGCGCATACCGCAAGGTAGTGGCCACCGTGCGCGGCGGGGCGGGGGTGCAGTTTCGGCCGGTGGCGGGCAGCTACACGCTCTCGCTGGGGCCGGTGGCCGAGGCTGGCCTGCTCTCGCTAAATGCGCACCCGAGCGAAGACTTCTTGCAGCAAAACCGCCCCTACAGCCTGGGTGTGGAGGCTGGTGTAGCGTTTGGGAAATAGGCGCTTTAATTAAATTTTGAATGTTGAATTTTTAATGTTAAGTGAGCATTCAACCCTCAGCATTCAGCATTTCTCGAGCGCGGAAACCCTTACGCCTTGGCATTGGTTAAAGCAGGCTGACCTTTGTTGGCCAACTTTACCCGCGCATGGAGTACAAACTGACGTCTGAATTTAAGCCGACCGGCGACCAGCCCACGGCCATTGCCCAACTGGTGGAGGGGGTGAACAACGGTGAGCACGCGCAGGTGCTGCTGGGGGCCACGGGCACGGGCAAAACCTTCACGATGGCCAACGTCATCGCCCAAACGGGGAAACCGGCGCTGGTGCTGTGCCACAACAAAACCCTGGCCGCCCAGCTCTACGGCGAGTTTAAAGGGTTTTTCCCCAATAACGCGGTCGAGTACTACATCAGCTACTACGACTACTACCAGCCGGAGGCCTACATTGCCAGCACCGACGTCTTCATCGAGAAAGACTTGGCCATCAACCAGGAAATCGAGAAGCTGCGGCTGCACACCACCTCCACGCTGCTCAGCGGCCGGCGCGACGTGATTGTGATTGCCTCGGTGTCGTGCATCTACGGCATCGGCAACCCCGAGGAGTTCGCTAAAAACGTCATTTTCCTCAAGCCGGGGATGCGCTACACGCGCAATGCGCTGCTGTACCAGTTTGTGCAGATTTTGTACTCGCGCACCGAGGTGGAGTTCACGCGCGGCTCGTTTCGGGTGAAGGGCGACACCGTGGACGTGTTTCCGGCCTACGCCGACTACGCCATCCGCATCTTTTTTTTCGGCGACGAGATTGAGAGCGTCCACAAGATTGACCCCGTCAGCGGCAAGAAGCTCAGCGACGAGGCCAGTGGCGTGGCCCTGTACCCGGCCAACCTGTTTGTGACGGGCAAGGAAACCCTGAACCAGGCCATCCGTGAAATTCAGGACGACATGGTGCAGCAGCAGGCGTACTTCGAACGGGAAGGACGCGATGCCGAGGCCAAGCGCATTGTAGAGCGCACGGAGTTCGATTTGGAGATGATACGGGAGTTGGGCTACTGCTCGGGCATCGAAAACTACTCGCGCTACTTCGACGGGCGGGTGCCGGGCACGCGGCCCTTCTGCCTGCTCGACTATTTCCCCGACGACTACCTGCTGGTGGTGGACGAAAGCCACGCCACCATGCCGCAAATTAGGGCCATGTGGGGCGGCGACCGGGCCCGCAAAACGGCCCTCATCGAGTACGGCTTCCGCCTGCCGAGCGCCATGGACAACCGCCCGCTCACTTTCAACGAATTCGAGAGCATGTACCGGCAGGCGGTGTTTGTGAGCGCCACGCCCGCCGACTACGAGCTGGCGCAGGCCGACGGCACCATCGTGGAGCAAATCATCCGCCCCACGGGCCTGCTCGACCCCATCATCGACGTGCGGCCCAGCTCGAACCAGGTGGACGACCTGCTGGACGAGGTGGACAACCGGGTGAAAATGGGCGACCGCGTGCTCGTCACGACCCTCACCAAGCGCATGGCCGAGGAGCTCAGCAAGTACATGGACCGGCTGCGCATCAAGGTGGAGTACGTGCACTCGGACGTGAAAACCCTGGACCGGGTAGAAATCCTGCGCCGCCTGCGCCTGGGCGACATCGACGTACTGATTGGCGTAAACCTGCTGCGCGAAGGGCTGGACTTGCCCGAAGTGAGCCTGGTGGCTATCCTCGACGCCGACAAGGAGGGCTTCCTGCGCGACCAGCGCAGCCTGATTCAGACCATGGGCCGGGCGGCCCGCAACGAGAACGGCAAGGTGATTATGTACGCCGACCGCATGACGGGCTCGATGCAGCGGGCCATCGACGAAACCAACCGCCGCCGCGCCACCCAGCAGGCCTACAACGAGCTGCACGGCATCACGCCGCGCACCGTGCGCAAGAGCCACGCCGAAATCATGGGCCAGACCGACTTGGCCGACTACCGCTACATCGAGCCCGAAACCACGGCCGGCGCCTACCCCGAAGGCGGCGCTGCCCTGGCCATGGCCGCCGAGCCAGTGATTGCCATGATGAACCGCCCGGAGTTGGAAAAGCTCATCAAAACCACCGAGAAGCGGATGGAAGCAGCGGCCAAAGACCTGGACTTCCTCACCGCTGCCAAGCTGCGCGACGAGTTGGCGGCGCTGAAAAGTGTGCTGAAAATCAAGCGTGACTGACGTATTTTATGCCAGCAGTTGCCGGGTACCCGCTTAACGCGAAGGCTGGCAGAGCCGGAAAAGCTCGAAGCCGAAAATTCAACGCCGCTGCTTATGCACGAAAACGACATTTATGGTCACGTTTTGACGGCGGCCTTCACGGTGCATACGGCCCTGGGGCCGGGGCTTTTCGAGCACGTGTACCAGTTAGCGCTGGCGCACGAGTTGCGCAAAGCGGGCCTGCAAGTAGCCGAAGAAGTGGCGGTGCCCGTGACCTACGATGGCCAATCCCTGGGCGCGGCCTACCGCATGGATTTGCTGGTGGAGGGCAAAGTGGTGCTGGAGTTGAAAGCCATCGACGGGTTAGCCCCAATCCATTTTAAGCAACTCACCAACTACTTGCGCCTGAGCGGGCACAAGCTCGGTGCCCTCATCAACTTCAACGCCGTGCTGCTGCGCGGCAATATCCACCGGGTCGTGAATGGGCTTTGACGCTCTGGCTTCGGGCCGTTCCGGCGCTGCTGAACTTCGCGCTCAATCGGCCGCCCCCCCAAACGGCCACCTTCCCAACCGCTTGCTCCACAGCAGAAACACGCCCGTGCCCAGGGCCATCATGCCTACGGCGGCTATTTGCAGGTAGAGGCGGAAATGCCAGCTCCCCCAGGCCACTTCGACGGGCTGAATGCCGGCGAACACGGCCAGCCACACCAGTACGGCCAGCACCACGGGCAGCGGGTAGAGCGGCATTCGGAAGGGTAAGCTCGCGGCGCCGCGCCGCCGCCGCAGCAGCACCAGGCCCACGGCCTGCCCCACGAATTGTAGCAGAATACGCATCGCCAGGATGGCCGCGATGACTTCGCCGAGGCGGAACAAGAGGCTAAAAATGAATCCCACGCCGCCGAGTATCAGCAAGGAGACGTGGGGGAAGTTTTTGGTGGGGTGCAGGCGGCCGAAGACGGGCAGAAACTCGCCGTCGGCGGCCGCCGCGTAGGGGATGCGCGAGTAGCCGAGCAGCACCGCGAAGAGCGAGGCGAAGGCCACCAGCAGCACCAGCCCCGTGGCCGCCTGCGCGGCGGCCGGGCCGTAGAGCCGCTCGACAAACACGCTGACAATGAACTGTGACTTATCGGAAGGGCCGGCCTGCCAGGCCTGCACTTCCTGCCACGGGATGACGGTGCCCACGCTCCAGTTGAGCAGCAGGTACAGCGCGGCAATGCCCAGGATGCTGAAGAAAATGCTGCGCGGGATGACGCG
>JANXUO010000145.1 GCA_025356245.1 Hymenobacter sp. | reverse complement strand
CCAAACGGGGGCCAGCGAAATCTCGGTTAAGACTACTTGGCTTGCCCGGCGACGGTACAGCCAATGGTTTCTTTCGGCAACCTGCCAAATGAGGATGCAAGGCAAGCCTCGCGGGTTTCGGGGTGCAAAGGTAGGGCAACGCCCCGAGTTATCCGAATGCGCAGCGAAAAAAGTTAGCTGACGAATAGTTACCCTGCCTTAAACCTCACCCTGCGCCTCAACAGCACCGACAAAAAAATGCCCCCTGCACTAGCAGGAGGCATTTTTACAGCGTCGATTTGGGCTGCTTGACCGTGTTCTTCCAACACAAAAGCTTAGTTGGTTGCGCCCGCATCGACGCGGGCCTCGAGGACGGCTTGCAGGGTGCTGGACACGGCCGACATGATATCGTAGCCCGTAGCGGCTTCGATGGCGTCGACGGTGGTGCGGTAGGTGCCCCAAGTGGTGGCCAGGGTTTGGTTGTTGGGGGTGTTGATGGCAATGACGCGGGTGCTGCTGCTGATGCGGCTCACGTCGCCGGTGCCGTTGGGCAGCACCACTACTACTTTCCAGCAGTTGCTGGGGACGGTGATGTTGCCACTGGCGATGGTGGTGGCGTAGCCATTTACGCCGGTACCGCCCACGCCGTAGCTCCCGCAGATGATGTAGAGCTCGTTGCCAGCGTCGGAGAGGGTACGACAGTAGGTTTCGAGTCCAGCCCAGGTACGCTGGTTGTTGTTGGCCGACTGGGGCATCATGTTGGACATGAGAAAGGTGGCCGAATTATCGGCCACCGAGGCATTGCGGTCGGCCGAGGGGCAGTTGTGGCCGCGGTCGAAGCCCGAGCCGGTGTAGCTGCTGCCGGAAGCCCGGTACCAAGTGCTGGGCAGCGAAGTATCGGTCGAGAAGTTGTCTTGGCGGGCGGTGGTGCCCGTCCACGCGCTGCTCAGGTGCCAACTCACCCAGTTGGGCTTGCCTTTGTCGCGGCAATACGACATAACGTACTGAGTTTTGGTGAGCAGGTAGTTATTGGGCGAGTTGGTGGCATCGGCCACGGCGCCGCTGGGGTTGCCCAGGGCCAGGTTGCTGTCGCGGGTAGCGGTGACATCGGAGCCGACGGCCGGGGCGGCGGTGGGAACAGGCGCCTGGTCGACGTCCTTGGAACAGGATACGGCCAAAGCCGAAAGTAAAGCAAATGCCGTGAGGCGGGTAAAAAAGTGGTTCATGCGTGAGCGGTAAAAGGGTTAATAAAGGGTGTGTTACGATGGTACAAATATGGTGCTTTTTAATGACGAAGGCATTACGGCTACATTAAGAACGAATTTTATTATGATTTTTCATTGAACTGGTTTTTTCAGTGGGCTGGCAGCTTGCGCATGGCTCCACTCTGAGCTTTGCCCATTCTTCCCCTACAGGCAGTGCCTATGAATCAATTGCACATTTATCCGAATATCAGTTGATGCATGGGGTTTCCCCAAAGTCATGCTAAAATATTTTCTCTCGCCAATAGACTGCAATGCCTTTTTATCAGAAGTGCATTCTCAAAAGCTGTGATTATCCAAACAAAACACTTACTTTTAGGCCGTTGATTTGGTGCTGGCGAGCATCTCCTTTTTCTCATTTTTAACTTCATGGGTCTCATGCGCACATTTACACGTCTGTTTTCCTTGCTCTTGCTATTGGCAGGGCTTGCGCCCGCAGTGCGGGCATCACACATTCAAGGCGGCACCCTTACGTACACCGCGCTGGGTAACAACCAGTATCGGGTGGTGCTGAAACACTACCGCGACTGCTCGGGTATTGCGGCCCCGACCAACGCCATGTTGGAGTGCCGCAACGGCAGCACCTGCAATTCGCCCAGCGGTCCGACCGCCACGATGGCGCTTCGAGGCGCCCCTACATACGGCAACCAGTACTGTGCTACGCTCTCGGGAATTTGCACGGCCACCGGCCCAGCCAATTACGAAGCCAACAGCTACGAAGCCACCGTGACGCTGCCGCCCGCTGCCACCTGGACGCTGAGCGTGACTGACTGCTGCCGGCCTAGCATAGCAAACTCAACCGGCAGCAATTTCCGGTTTGAAACTGTGTTGCACAACCAGATAACGATGGGCACTACCACGCAAACCATCGCCAATACCTCGGCTGTGGCCAGCAACCTACCGGTATTTTTTATCCCGTGGAAGCAGTTATCCATCCTGGGCAACAGCGCCTTCGATGCCGACGGCGACTCGCTGGTGTACTCGCTGGTGAGCCCGCTTGAAAGCTGCGGCATGGTTTCAACTTACAAGCCGTACCCAGGGTACTCGGCCGGGGGAAGCCCCGCTCCCATTGGCACGGCTTGCGTGGTGACCAACCCGTGGAAACCCGCTGCTTATTCGGCCACACTGCCCATCGACGTGACCGCCGACACCACGGGCGCGTGCCCGGTGCGCACCACCAGCAACCCCCATTTTCAGTTTGACCCGGCTACCGGCGGCATTGCCGTGGAGCCAGCTCGTTACGATGCTGTTTCAGCTTCGGCAGCGGGAAATAATAAGTACGTGGTGGTGGTGCAGATTCAGGAGCTGCGCCGCCTGGGCGGACAGTACGTGGAAGTGGGCGTGACACGCCGCGAGTTGTTCCTGACCGTGTACGACTGCGGCACCAACGTGCCGCCGACCTTTGCCCGCACCGCCACCGTGCGCTACGGCACTGGCGTGCGTACCCAGGCGCTGAACCAAGTAATTCCAGTGTTGGCCGGCGAGCCCATCAGCATTGACCTGGTGGCCACCGACCGCAACGCCGGGCAGGCGGTGAGCCTGGGCCTGGGCTACAATGCCACGCCCGGCGCGGCGTTGCAAGCCACTGGCCTGGGCACGGCCCGTCTCACCTTTACGCCGCCCCAAAACCTGCCCAGCGGCATTTACCGGGTAGCCATTACGGCCGAAGACAACAACTGCCCCCTGAAGGCGCACGAAACCCAGACCCTAGTGTTCCGGGTGACGGCCGTGCTGGCCACGCGGACCGGCCGCCAGGTAGCCGACGTGGCCGCCTGGCCCTCGCCGTTTGCCGATGCGGTGCAGTTTCAGTTGCCCACGGCGGGCACCAAAACCCTGACCGTGGCCGATGCCCTCGGGCGTCCGGTGGCTACGCTGCAAACCGATGCCACCGGCAAAGGCTGTTGGCAGCCCGCCCCCGGCCTGGCCCCGGGCCTATACCTGGCCCGCACCGCCGATGGCAGCGCCGCCGTGCGGCTGCTTTACCAGCCCGAATAATGCGGAAGAGTTGACCTTCAATTACAAAAAACCCCGCCGATAGACTCGGCGGGGTTTTTTGTTGACCGAACGGCTGACCGTTATTCGAGCACTTGCAGGCGCTGGGTGGCATAATCAGGGCCGCCGGTTACCCGCATATGGTAGAGGCCGGGGGCCAAGCCCAGGAGAGGCAACGTAGTGGCAGCCGGAACGGGCACTTCGCGCACCAGCCGGCCCAGTTCCGAATAAATCTGCACAACATGGGTGGCATCGGGGCTGGCTAACTGTAGCGTGGCGCCGGTGCTGGCAGTGGCAGGGTTGGGGTAGATGGAAAACCCGGGAAGCGTTGCGCCAACGGCAACGACTGCTACTCTCGACAGCGTTTCGCGGCCATCAGCGTCTTGCTGGCGCAGGCGGTAGTAGCGGGTGCGGGCGGGTTGGGCCGTGGGCTTGTCGTCGGTAAAAACATAGGCGTGGGTGCTGCTGCTATTGCCCGCAGCAGCTACGGTGCCGATGGATTGAAATTCGGCTTTATTGCCTTCGGCACGTTCTATTACAAAACGCAGGCTGTGACGCTCGCTGGCGGTTTGCCAGGTGATTGTGGCGGCCCCGTTGGCCCAGCGGCCGGCAAGTGCAATGAGTTCGACTGGCAGGGGGGCCGGAACAATTATCTGGGTGGGAAAGCCGGTCGGACGGTCGTCGGCAAAAGCATAGTACACACGGGTGCCAACCAGGGCCGCCACGCCGTTGGCCACTTCCACCTCAACGGAGGCAAAGTCGCGGGTGGTGTTGAAATACACCTCCTGGCGGCCATCGGGGAGCAGTGCCACTTGCAGCAGTGAAGAGCCGCGCCGGCTTTCGAGCAGATAGCCTGACGCATCGTATGTATTAATGGTAATAGCATCAAGCGCCGCGGCGTCGAGCAAGCCACTACCAGGGCGCAGTACTACGCCGGCGCGGTTGCCGGCCAGGCCGGGCTGGGTTAGGTCGAGGCGCAGCCCCAGGGCGCTGAGGACGCCCACCGGCACATTCAGGCTGGCATATGAGGCATCGGAGGTATTGGCGTCGGCGGCTTGGCTGGCATTTGTCACAGCGCAGCCCACGCACAGGGCCGCCGAATAATTGGCCTGCGAATGCCCGGCGGGGTTGGTAAAGTTGGACAGCGAGGCCGAGCTACTCAAAAACGTGCGTGGCTCCACCCCAAAGCCATAATAAAGGCGCAAATTGTCGAGAGCTGACGCTAACCCCACCCGCTCAATCGACACGGCATCGAACGGCATCGTACTACGAAAGCTGACCTGCGCCTGGCCATTGGGTAATACGTTTAGCTGCAGTGCGGCCAAACCAGTTGCCGTTTCCTGCTCAATTCCGTTGCGGAAGGTGCGGATGCGCAAGCCGCCCAGCGCATTCAAGTCGAGTAGCCCAGCGCTGCCCACCACGAAACCCGCGAAGTATCCGGCCGGGGCCGTGCCTTCGAGCCGTACGCGCAAGGTGCTGGGGCAGGCTACTGTGGCCAAGCTGCTAAAGCTGGCATAATTGCTTAAGTCGTTATCGACGGCACGTTCGGGGAAGTCCACGTCGGTATTGGCGCATACCGTAATAGGGCCGCTGCCGGTGCTGCCGGCCGTGCTGTAGTTGCCTGCGGCGCTGCCAAAGCGCGACACATACCCCGCCACCGTTGTTTGCGCATTAACCGTCGCCCCATAGGCATAAAATACCCGCACCACATACACGAGACTAGCTCCGCCAATCTCAAGCTCCACTTGGTTGAAGGGCAGGTTGGAAACGAATTCGAGCTGCGAAGGCCGGTCTGCGCCCAGCAACGCCGCTTGTGCCACGGCCAACTCGATGAGTCGGCTTTCCTGCACGGTGCCGTTGAGCAGGGTGCGCAGGCGTACCGTACCCAGTCCTTGCAGGTTGAGCAGGCCGGTGCCATTGGCCACCACCACACCCGCCCGGCTGCCCGCCGTGGCGGTGGCAGAGAGGTCGAGCCGCAAGCGCACAACCGCGACCAAGCTGGTGTAAAGCGAAGCGTAATTGTTGAGGTCGGCGTCGGCGGCCCGTTCGGGCTGGTACACGCCCCCCCCGCACAAGGCTGGCACGGCACAGCTGGCACTGGTTTGGTGACCATTCGAATTGGAATACAGCACCCGGGCAGCTTTTACAGGCATAGCTGAAAGCAGCAATAAGCCGCCTAAGAAGGCGCAAAGCCAGACGTGCAGGCTAATACGTGGGTCGAACGAAGAGGAAATGTTTTTCATGACAGTTCAGGAGTAAAATGAAGTTGATTTCTCTACTCTCTGCAAGGCTCCGGCCAAGGTGCGGCAATACTGGTACCACACTTATCCTCAACTACATGAAATTTTTACGCCTCAAAGTATTTGTCGCATTTTGAGATTTGCGTCTCAAAAAAACAATTCATTGAAATTGAATTCGGCGAAAAATGCGCAAATTTGTAGCAGCTAAATGCTTTAAAGATAGGCTCGTGGAACAAAATAATTTGGAAATAATACAAGTTTTCTGTTTGCTCCCGTACTTACTCAACTGCTTCTGCTAGCCACTAGCCGCTATTGCGCTCAACATTCTACTATAAATTTTTCTTATTTATTATATTTATAATCAAATTTCTTTGCATACCCCCTTCCTAATCTTCGTAGTTGAAGACAACGATTGGTACGGCGAGCGGCTGGTGCACCAGCTAAGCCAGAACCCTGACCACAGCGTTCGGCGATTTGCCACGGCCCAGGCCTGCCTCGAACACCTGGACCAAAAGCCTGACTTTGTTACCTTGGATTACCACTCGGCCGACTCGCTTGACCGAGGCGTGGTGCGCCACATTCGCGAGCAACTGCCACTTACTACCGTCGTGGTCGTCGCAGATCAAAAAGACGTGGACGCGGCTCTGACCATGCTGCATCACGGCGCCCACGCCTACCTAGTGAAAGACCAGGGCACCCTCGACAACTTGTGGGAGTTGGCCAGCGAGGCAGCCCGGCAGGTGCGCCAGCGCCATGCCGCCGAACGCCTGCACCAGCCCACCGGCCACCGGCGCGGCGTCGAGCAGTCGCCCATTTTGGGCAACCACCCGACCATGCGGCAGTTGCACTCCTTGATTGCCAAGGCCGCAGCAACCAACATCACGGTCAGCATCAGCGGCGAAACCGGCACTGGCAAAGAGCTGGTCGCCAAGGCCATTCATTGCCAGTCGGTGCGGGCAGCACAGCCTTTTGTGGCCCTGAATATGTCGGCCATTCCGCGCGAGCTGCTCGAAAGTGAGCTGTTTGGGCACGAGAAGGGCGCCTTTACCGGGGCCATCGCCCGCCGCATTGGGCGCTTGGAAGAAGCCAACGGCGGCACCCTGTTTCTGGATGAAATTGCTGACCTCGACATCAACTTGCAAGTCAAGCGGTTGCGCGTACTGCAAGAGCGCGAGGTAACCCGCGTAGGCGGCACCAAAGCCGTACCCTTCGATGTGCGCTTGGTGGTGGCCACTCACCGCCACCTACCGGCCGAAGTGTGCGAGGGTCATTTCCGCGAAGACCTGTACTACCGCCTGCTGGGGCTGCCCATTGCCCTGCCGCCCCTGCGCGAGCGCGGCAACGACGTGCTGTTATTGGCCGAGGCTTTTAATCAAGCTTTTTGCCAGCAGCAAAAGCTGCCGTTTCGGCGGCTGGCCGAGTCGGCCCGGCGGCTGTTGCTGGCCCATCCCTTTCCGGGCAATGTGCGCGAGTTGAGGGCCGTAGTAGAGTTGGCGGCCGTGTTGGCTGACGGCGAAACCTTGGAGGCCAAAGATTTTTCGCTGCCCGATGCGCATCTACCAACTGAAGCGCGGCACGCTAACGCGCTCCGGGCGCAGATGAAAGCAATTGCGCAGCATTGCCTCGACGAGTTGGGCGGCGATGTGGAGGCAGCGGCCCAGCGGCTCAACATCAGCCGCTCGACAATATACCGCATGGTGCAGAATAAGGAAATCCGGCTAGGGTAGGCCGGCCTGCAGAAATGGCTGAAACGTCGGTGCCCCGACTGCCTCCGGTGGCGGAGACAGTCGGGGCACAATGGCTAAAAAGCGGGCAGCCGAAAACCTAGCGAATCAAAAGCTTGCAGATTTGGTTGGTGCCTTCGCCTTCGAGCTTGATGTAGTAGAGGCCATTGGCAAAACGGCTCAGGTCAAGGGTTTTGGTGTAACGGTCGTTCAACTCCGACATGGTTTCGCGGTACATGACGGTACCGATGACGTTGAGCACCTGAATTTCGAGGCGCTTGCCCTCCTGGCCGTTGATGGTAAGGTGAACGATGCCGGTGCTGGGATTGGGGTACACCACCAGGGTTTTATCGTCGGCAGCCGGGCGGTGAAGCGGACGGGTAGCGGTGGCAGCACCGCTCAGGCTCAGCAACAAAAGCACAATAAGTAGGAGTCGTTCCATAATTGAAAATTAGCAGGAGTAGTGTATTGGGGCAGAAGTTAAGAGTAGATTTGTGATAACGACTAATTACCAGTTTTAGTTGGCAAAGATACGACGGCTTAGCACGTTAATTCATAAAAAATATTCTATGTCTTCGATGAAAGCCAACGAATTACCCGCCATCGCCCTCTTTTTGCTGTTTAAGTAGCGTGTACGACGCGGCAATTATCGGCGGAGGCCTGGCGGGCCTGGCCGCCGCCCTCGATTTGGCCGGGCGCGGGCACTGCGTGGCGGTGGTCGAGCGCAAGCAATATCCGTTTCATCGGGTGTGCGGCGAGTACGTGAGCAACGAAGTACTGCCCTATTTGCGCCGCCTGGGCGCCGACCCGGCCGTGCTGGCACCAGCTGATATTCGGCGATTTGTGCTCTCGGCTCCCGGTGGGCGCACCCTCACGGCGGGGCTCGATTTGGGCGGCTTTGGGGTGAGCCGCTACGCGCTGGACGATTTTCTGTACCGGCTGGCTCTGGCGCGGGGCGTGACGTTTTACCTGCCCGCCACCGTAACCGAAACTGCTTTCGCCGACGATACCCACACCTTGACCCTGGCCGACGGCCGCCAGCTAACGGCCCGCGTGGCCATTGCCGCCCACGGCAAACGCGCCAACCTGGACCGGCAGCTGGCCCGGCCGTTTTTCGCCCAACGCTCGCCGTACCTGGGGGTGAAGTACCACCTGCGCCTACCCGGCTTTGGGCGCGATGTGATTGCGCTGCACAACTTTAGCGACGGCTACGCGGGCATTTCGGCCATTGAGGACGGCAAGCTGTGCTGCTGCTACCTCACCACCCGCCAAAACCTGAAAGACCACGGCAGCATTCCGGCCATGGAGCAAGCAGTGCTGCTGCAAAACCCGCACCTGCGCGAAATTTTTGGGGCGGCCGAGTTTCTGTACCCGCAGCCCGAAGTCATCAACGAAATATCCTTCGCCTCCAAGCAACCCGTGGAGCAACACTTGCTGATGACCGGCGACGCGGCGGGCCTGATTGCCCCGCTCTGCGGCAACGGCATGGCCATGGCGCTGCACGGGGCGGCCCTGGCCGCCGCCACGGCCCACGATTTTTTGACGCGCCGCACCACGCGAGCGGGCATGGAAGACGCTTATGCCCGCGCCTGGCAGCAGCATTTTGGGATGCGTCTGCGGGTGGGCCGGGCCGTGCAAAGCCTCTTCGGCGGCCCGCGCCTCACCGATGCCGTGGTGGGCACGTTGCAGCATTTTCCGGCCGTAGTACGGGCGCTGATGAAGCAAACCCACGGGGTTCCGTTTTGAGGCTGCCCGAAACATTTTGACCAACCTGAAGCGTTATTTTGCGTTTGCCGCGTAGGTTACATTTGTTGGGCACGATGCTTCCCTGAACCTGGGGTTTTAATTGGAGCCATTACGCTAATTATCAAAGAACTTCCCTGATGCCTTACCTGGCCGCAATCGGCACTGCCAACCCGGCCTACCGCCTCGCCCAGCCCGAAATAGCCGGCTTCATGGCCGAGGCGCTGCAACTAGGCACCGACGACACCCGCCGCCTGCGGGCGCTATACCGCGTATCGGGCATTGCCCACCGCTACTCGGTACTGCCTGACTACGGCCGCGCGAACGGCGCGTACACCTTTTTTCCGAACACACCGGGGCTGGAGCCATTTCCGAGCGTGGGGCAGCGCATGGCCGTGTACCGGCGCGAGGCGCTGCCGCTGGCAATGGCGGCCATCGCCGACACCCTGCAGCAGGCACCCGGCGTGGCCCTGGCCAGCATCACCCACCTTATCACGGTGAGTTGCACGGGCATGTACGCCCCCGGTCTCGACTTGGAGTTGGTGCAGGCCCTGCGGCTGGCCCCCAGCGTGCAACGCACCTGCGTGAATTTTATGGGCTGCTATGCCGCCGTGAACGCGCTGAAGCTGGCTGCCGCCGCCGTGCAGGCCAACCCCGCCGCCCGCGTGCTGGTGGTGAGCGTGGAGCTGTGCACCCTGCACTTCCAGAAAAGCGCCCAGGAAGACCACCTCGTCAGCAACGCCTTGTTTGGCGACGGTGCGGCGGCGGCGCTGGTGCTGGCTGAGCCCCTGCCCGCCCCGGCGGCCAGCCTGGCACTCACAGCTTTTCACTGCGGCATCGAGCCCGACGGGCACGATGACATGGCCTGGCACATCAACGACTTTGGGTTTGAGATGACCCTTTCGAGCTATGTGCCCCGGCTGATTGAGCGCGGCATCGCGGCCCTCACCAACGATTTGCTGGCCAGCCTGCCAGTGAAGCTGGCCGACATTCGCCACTTCGCCATTCACCCCGGCGGACGCAAAATCCTGGAAAGCATCGAGAAAGCCCTACACCTGCCCGCCGCCGCCAACGCACCCGCCTACCGCATTTTGCGCGACTACGGCAATATGTCGTCGGCCACGGTGCTTTTTGTGCTACGCGAAGTACTAGCCGCCGCCACCCCGGCCGAAAACGGTGCCCCAGTGCTCAGTTTCGCCTTCGGGCCGGGGCTTACCATTGAGGCCATGCTGCTGCATTTGACGGTTTGAGCGACCTGGGTGCTGGGTTTTTTGGTATTGGGTATTGGGTGTTCGGTATTAGGCGTCGGAATTTTGGCTTTTTCAACATCAAAAAACCAATACCCAACACCGAAAACCCAACACCAGCCGCCACAACTACCCGTATAACACCTGCTTCGTCTTTTCTCCCATGCTGAACCATAGAGCGCCCGGCCCGGAGTTGATGGACGACCTCAACCTGGCTTCGGATGACCTGCGCCGCAACCTCGACGAGTTGGCCACCATCAACACCTGGCTGGGCGGCTACGCCCCCGTGCTGGATGCGCTGGACCGGCTGCGGCCTCACTTTCCGGCGGGCCGCGCGTTGCGGCTGGCCGACCTGGGCAGCGGTGGCGGCGACACCCTGCGGCGCATTGCCGATTGGGCCCGACAGCGTGGCGTGGCGGTGGAGCTGGTGGGCATCGACGCCAACGCCTTCATGCTCAATTACGCCCGGCAACGCAGCACCGAATACTCCGAAATCAGCTACCAGCAGTTCGATATCTTCGCCGATGATTTTCGGCAGCAGCCATTTGACATTCTGACGGCCAGCTTATTCTGCCACCATTTTACCGACGCTGAGCTGGCCATCATGCTGCGCCAATGGGCCGGGCAGGCGATTTTGGCCGTCGTCATCAACGACCTGCACCGGCACTGGTTGGCCTACGGCAGCATTTGGGCACTTACGCGGCTGGTACGCGGCTCTTACCTTGTGCAGCACGACGCGCCCATGTCGGTAGCCCGCGCCTTTCGGCGGCCCGACTGGGAAAAGCTGCTGGCGCAGGCGGGCATCACGCGCTACACGCTGCGCTGGCGCTGGGCGTTTCGCTGGCAGGTTGTGCTGCGGGCGTGAACAAGGCTCGAGTAGGGCGGGCGGCAACGGCCGGGCACTCTGGGTAACAGCTCGAACCTTATATTCGCCCGTTGAAATCACAATGACCGAACTTGTTTCGGTATCAAGGTTTTCATGCTTGTCTTTTTCCA
>JANXUO010000062.1 GCA_025356245.1 Hymenobacter sp. | reverse complement strand
CTCTACGGGCAGGTGGTGCTGGACGAATTCAAGCTGAGCGAAGTTCGTAGCGGTAACGGTTGGTGGGCCAATAAGCAAGCCATTCAAGTGGGCGGGCGCTACCTCGACGTGGCCAAAATCCGCAACCTCGACTTGCAGCTCGAATTGAATTACGTGCGCCCCTACACGTATTCGCACAACGATTATTACACGGCCTACACCCACTACCAGCAGCCCCTGGCGCACCCGCTGGGGGCCAACCTCACCGAGTTTCTGGGAGTGCTGAGCTACCAGCCGCTGCCCCGCCTCACGCTCGTCGGCAAAGGCATCTACACCGTGCAAGGGCTTGATAACCTGCTGCCCGCCACGCCCACGTCGTCGGCACGTATTCAAAATTACGGGGGCAACCCCTTGTTTTCCTACAACACCCGCGTGCAGGAGTTCGGCAACCGCACCGGCCAGGGCAACCGCAGCCAGCTCCTGCACCTCGAAGGCACCGCCACCTACCAGCCCCGCCTGAATTTATTCGTCGATGCCCGGCTCATCGTGCGCAGGCAAACGCTGGATACCCCCACGTACTACGGCACCACCAGCGGCACCGAAACCTACGCCACGGTAGCATTGCGGTGGAACATCGCTCAGCGCGTTGCCAACTGATGTCGCGCCGCTTGCCTCCCCGCAATCACTAAATGAAAATCTACCTCCGCATCCTTCACTACGCCCGGCCGTTTGCCGATTTCCTGCCGCTGTACCTGCTCTATACGGTGCTGGGTATCTTCTTCAGCATCGGCAACTTCACGCTCATTATTCCGCTGCTGAACGTGCTGTTTGACAAAACGGGCAAGGTGCAGGTGCAGGCCCCGGCGCAGGTGCCCAAGTTCGCGCTTTCGCTCGATTATATTACCCACACTTTCAACTACTATTTTGCCCAGGTAATTGCCAGTCACGGCAAGCTGGGGGCGCTCACGTTCGTGTGTCTGGTGCTGGTGGCGTCGGTGTTTTTCAGCAACGTGTTTCGGTATTTGAGCCTGCGGCTGGTGGCGCGGGTGCGGGCGCGGGTCATTCGCAATTTGCGGCGCGATTTGTACCACCGCATCATCGGCTTGCAGCTGGGCTACTTCGCCAGCGAGCGCAAGGGCGACCTCATGTCGCGCTTCACCAATGACGTGCAGGAAGTCGAGATTTCGGTGGTGAACACGCTCACGGCCGTCATCCGGGAGCCGCTCACGATTGTGGCTTTCTTCGCGGTGTTGTTTTATATGTCGGTCAAGCTCACGCTTTTCACCTTGATTTTGCTGCCCGTGTCGGGCGGCATTATTGCCACGCTGGCCAAGCGGCTGCGGCGGCAGGCCAAGCTGAGCCAGGGCACGCTGGGTACCATGCTTTCGGTGATTGACGAAACGCTGGGCGGCATCCGCGTCATCAAGGCCTTTAATGCCCAGGCGTACATCAAGGGCAAGTTTGAAGCCCAGAACGACCTCTACGCCCGCACCTCGCGGCGCATCGACAACACCCGCGACCTGGCCTCGCCCTTCTCCGAATTTGCGGGAGTGCTGGTGGTGGCGGGCCTCATCTACTTCGGCGGCTCGCTGATTTTGGGCGGCGGTTCCGACCTCGAAGGCGCGTCCTTCATCACCTACATCGTGCTGTTTTCGCAGGTGCTCACGCCAGCCAAGGCGCTGTCGTCGTCGTTCGGCAACATTCAGCGGGGCCTCGTGGCCGGCGAGCGGGTGCTGAGCGTCATCGACACCGCGCCGCTCATCCGCGACGTGCCCGATGCCCAAATCCTGCCGCCGTTCGCGCACGAAATAGCATTCCAACACCTCAGCTTCGGCTACGGCGACACGCCGGTGCTGCACGACATCAACCTCACCATCCGCAAGGGCCAGACCGTGGCGCTGGTGGGCAGCAGCGGCGGCGGCAAAAGCACCCTGGCCGACCTGCTGCCCCGCTTCTACGACCCCACCGCCGGCCAAATTACCATCGACGGCCACGACCTGCGCACCTGCACCCTGCACTCGGTGCGCGACCAGATGGGCATCGTCACCCAGGAAAGTATCTTGTTCAACGATAGCATCTTCAACAACATTCGCTTCAACACCGCCGCCACCGAAGCCGAAGTCATCGAAGCCGCCAAAATCGCCAACGCCCACGATTTCATCGTCGCCCAACCCGACGGCTACGCCACCGTCATCGGCGACCGGGGCGGACGGCTTTCCGGCGGCCAACGCCAGCGCCTGAGCATTGCCCGTGCCATCCTGCGCAACCCGCCCATCCTCATCCTCGACGAAGCCACCTCGGCCCTCGACACCGAGAGCGAAAAGCTGGTGCAGGAAGCCTTGCAGCGCCTCATGGCCGCCCGCACGTCGCTCGTCATCGCCCACCGCCTCAGCACAGTACAGCATGCCGACGAAATTGTGGTGCTGCAACACGGCCGTATTGTGGAGCGCGGCACCCACGACGAGCTCTCGCGCCGCGAGGGCGGGGTTTACCAGCGCCTCAGCTCAATGCAAACCGGCGGGATGCTGGTTTGAAAAATACGCGCCGCGCTTCCTCTTTTTCTTCTTTTTCTTCTCCCACTTTAATTTCTACCGCCATGTTTTCCAATGGAATACCTCGTTGGTTCATCTGCCTCGGCATTGCCATGCTCGCGCTCCGCATCGGCTACAAATACTACCGCAGCCAGCAAAAACCGGCCTACGAAACCCAGATGGCCGACCTCGAAACCCGCAACCAAGCCCTAATCAAAACCATCGAGGCTGACCAGGAAGCGCAGCGCGCCAACGGGGCCGCCCCGGTGCTGGCCGACTCCGCCGCCGTAGCCCGCGCCGATTCGGCCGCCCAGGCCCAAGCACCAGCCGCCGCTCAGCCCCGTTAGCCGCCGCAACCCCGCCCGCCTGCTGCCCATCAGCTACATTCGTAACGCCAATCGGGCCGGGCAGCAGTTACCGCCTGCACCCGCCCGCCGCTCCGGCACCCCAACAAATCTGTTCCATCCGCTAAAAATACGTCAAATCCGTGGTCCCTGTCAAACGCTTCGTTTCCGTCGTTGTCCTTGTTTACTTGCTCTTGGCGCTGCTGTTCCTGCTGGTGCCCGCAGTGCGAAATTCCATCTCTGATTTGGGCAATGGCACCAACAAAACCGAAGACTTCTTCCATGCCCTGGCTTGGATTGGCATGTTGGTGCTGGGCTTGCAGTTCGTGGTCGAAAACCTGGACAGCGCCCTGCTGCGCCGCAGCGTAAGCTCGCAGGATGACAAAATTAACGAGTTGAAAGCCCGGCTCTACGACCATCAGCAGCAGGCGATTGCAAACCCGTTACCCGCGCCCGCGCCGCCCACCCGCTTCCCCGAATCGAACGTGCCACCCTCGCCGCTGGCTTAACCCTTCCCTGTTTCAGCGTGACAACTCCCGACCTCACTGCCCTGGCCCGCGCCGAATTTGAAGAGGCCCGTTCGGTGCTCGACCGTTTTCTGGCCGATGATGCCAACCTGCAAGCCATTGCCCAGGCCGCCGAACTGATGGCCCACAGCCTCAACGCCGGCGGTAAAATCCTGAGCTGCGGTAACGGCGGCAGCCTCTGCGATGCCCAGCACTTCGCCGAAGAACTCACCGGCCGCTACCGCCTCAACCGCGCCCCGCTCGCCGCCATTGCCCTCACCGAGGCCTCGCACATGAGCTGCGTGGCCAACGACTACGGCTACGACCAGGTATTCAGCCGCTTTGTGCAGGCCCTGGGCCGCCCCGGCGACGTGCTGCTGGCCATCAGCACGAGCGGTAATTCGCCCAACGTGCTACGCGCCGCCGAAGCAGCGAAGACGGCTGGCATGACGATGGTAGCCCTCACCGGCAAGGACGGCGGCCAGCTGGCGGGCGTATGCGATGTGGAAATCCGTGCCCCCTATTCCGGCTTTGCCGACCGGGTGCAGGAAGTCCACATCAAAGCCATTCACGTGCTCATTCTGTTGATTGAACGTTTGGTCGTTTGACTGAGGCCGTCGCCGCAGCCCAACAAAGCCAACCGTTACCGTAGCCAGCCGCGCCAGCGGCGTATCCGTTCCATCCGTTAAATCCGTTTGAATCTGTGCTCACGAAAACCTTCGGCTCGGCCGTGCAGGGCGTTCACGCTTACACCATCACCATCGAGGTGGTGGTCACGGCCGGCACCAATTTCTTCGTCGTGGGCCTGCCCGACAACGCCATCAAGGAAAGCCAGCAGCGCATTGAGGCGGCCCTCAAGTTCCGGGGCTACCGGATGCCGCGCACCAAGGTGGTGGTGAACATGGCCCCGGCCGACATCCGCAAGGAAGGTGCGGCCTACGATTTGCCCATCGCGCTGGGCATCCTCCACGCCTCGCAACAGCTTAACACGGAACTGCTGGGCAATTACGTCATCATGGGTGAGCTGTCGTTGGACGGCGATTTGCGGCCGGTGCGCGGGGTGTTGCCCATTGCCATTCAGGCCCGAAAGGAAGGCTTCAAGGGCATCATTCTGCCGAAGGAAAACGCCGAGGAAGCCGCCATCGTCAACAACCTCGACGTGCTGGCCGTCGGCAGCTTGCAGGAAGCCATCGACTTTCTCGAAGGCCGGACGGCCATTAAACCCACTACCGTCGATACCCGCGATTTATTCCAGACCGAAGCCAACAAGTACACCGCCGATTTTGCCGACGTGCAGGGCCAGGAAAACATCAAGCGCGCCCTCGAAATTGCCGCTGCCGGCTCGCACAACGCCATCATGATTGGGCCGCCCGGCGCGGGCAAAACCATGCTGGCCAAGCGCCTGCCCAGCATTCTGCCGCCCCTCACGATGCAGGAAGCGCTGGAAACTACCAAAATACACTCCGTGGCCGGCAAGCTCGCCGGGGGTGGCCTGCTCAGTACCCGGCCCTTCCGCAGCCCGCACCACACCATTTCGGACGTGGCGCTGGTGGGCGGCGGCAGCAACCCGCAGCCCGGCGAAATCTCGCTGGCCCACAACGGCGTGCTGTTTCTGGACGAGTTGCCGGAGTTCAAGCGCACGGTGCTTGAAGTCATGCGCCAGCCGCTCGAAGAGCGCCGCGTCACCATCGCCCGCGCCAAGCTCAGCATTGAGTTTCCGGCCAATTTCATGCTCATTGCCAGCATGAACCCCTGCCCCTGCGGCTATTACAACCACCCCGAAAAGGAGTGCGTGTGCGGCCCCGGCCTGGTGCAGAAGTACCTCAATAAGGTGAGCGGCCCGCTGCTCGACCGCATCGATTTGCACGTCGAAGTTACGCCCGTCACTTTTGACCAGATGACGGAAACCCGCAAAAACGAAACCAGCGCCGACATCCAACTGCGCGTCGATAAAGCCCGGCAGATTCAGGCCTTACGCTTCGCCGACTACGCCGACATTCACTCCAACGCCATGATGCCGCCCCAGATGGTCAAGGACTTGTGCCAGATAACCGACGCGGGCCGCCTGCTCCTCAAAACGGCCATGGAGCGCCTCGGCCTCTCGGCCCGCGCCTACGACCGCATCCTCAAAGTGGCCCGCACCATCGCCGACCTCGCCGGCACCGACGACATTCAAATCCAGCACCTGGCCGAAGCCATCCAGTACCGCAGTTTGGATAGGGAAGGGTGGGCGGGGTGACGCCGGATGCGGCCGTTCGGGCCTAAATTGCAACATGGAAAAGCCCCTTTCGCTCGATTTCATCCGGCAAGTAGTCACGGACTACTTCGCCGACAAGCCCGTGCTACGGGTCGAAATCTTCGGCTCCTACGCGCGGGGCGAGGCCACGGCCAATTCCGATTTGGACGTGTTGGTGAGCTGCGGCCTGCACAGTAAAATCACGCTCTTTACGCTCGTGGACTACAAGGAAGATTTGGAAAAACACCTGGGCCTCTCCGTTGATTTGGCCACCGTGGTTTCCAAATTCGTGCGCCCTTACATCGAACCCGATTTACTGACCGTGTATGAACAAGTCGCTTGACTCAATTCGAATTCAGGAGCTGTACACGGCCGTTGAGCGGGTCGTTAGTCGCCTGTACGGCAGTACGTTGGACGATTTTCTGGCCAACTTAGACCTGCAAGATATTGCCCTGATGCAGTGCGTGGTGTTGGGCGAAGCAGCGGCCCACGTATCGGAAGCCACCCGGCAGCGCTACCCGCAGATTGCATGGCGCAAAGCCGCTGCGACGCGCAACTTCATTGTGCATGAATACGCCAAAGTAGACTTTGTGCAAGTCTGGGACACAGTGATGGACGATTTGCCCGGCTTATTGGCGGAGCTACCCGCCGTACTGGCCCAGATTCTGGCCGACGAAAAGGCCCAGACCAGTGTATAAAGCCCTCGTCAAACCCCTGCTCTTCGCCCTCGACGCCGAGCGCGCCCACAACCTCGTTTTCGACAATCTGCGCCGCGCCGCCCGGCTGCCGGGGGCCAAAGCCGCACTGCGTCAGCTCTACGATTTCCAACATCCGGGCCTGACCCGCGAGGTGTTTGGGTTGAAATTCGCTAACCCCGTGGGCTTGGCAGCAGGCATGGACAAAAACGCCGCCCTCACCGACACCTGGGCCGATTTGGGCTTTGGCTTTGTCGAAATCGGCACTGTGACGCCCCGGCCGCAACCCGGCAACCCGGCCCCGCGCCTCTTCCGCTTGCCGCACGACGGGGCGCTAATAAACCGCATGGGCTTCAACAACGACGGGGCCGCCGCCGTGGCCGCCCGCTTAGCCCAGCGTAAAAACCGGCAGCACATCATCGGCGGCAACATCGGCAAAAATAAGGATACGCCCAACGCCGAAGCCGCCGCCGACTACCTCGCCGCCTATGAGGCCCTGGCCGACGTGGTAGACTATTTTGTGGTGAACGTGAGCAGCCCCAACACGCCGGGCCTGCGCGACCTGCAAGAAAAAAAGCCCCTCATCGACCTGCTCCAGCAGGTGCAGGCCCGCAACCAAGCCCGCCCCCAGCCGCGCCCGCTGTTGCTCAAAATCGCTCCCGACCTCAGCAACTCGCAGCTCGACGACATCCTCGAAATAGCCCGCGAAACCAACCTCAGCGGCCTCGTGGCCACCAACACCACCACCGCCCGCACCAGCCTTAGCACCGATGCCGCCCACGTGGCAGCCCTCGGCACCGGCGGCCTCAGCGGGCGCCCACTGCGCCAACGCGCCACCGAAGTCATTCGTTACCTTCACCAGAAAAGCGGCGGTGCCCTGCCCATCATCGGCTCTGGCGGTATCCATTCGCCCGCCGATGCAGTGGAAAAATTAGCCGCCGGGGCCGCACTCATTCAGCTCTATACCGGTTTTGTTTACGAAGGCCCGGCCCTGGTGCGCCGCATCAACGAGCAGCTCATGCGGCAATTTAAGTAAAGCAGCACGGCTTCAGCCGCACCTTAAAAGCCGCAGCCATGCGGCGCTGCTGTAGGCCAGACAATTGGCCGGCGACGTGCGTGCAGGAAGCAGTTTCACTGTTTTATAAGCGGAAATCATTCGGGTATTTTATGACTTGTGCGCGGCCCCGCCGCGTGTGCGTTTGCTTGCCCGCAGTGGCAGAAATACCGGACTACCTTTGCCCGTGCCCAATTAAATTTATTCCAAATTTATCTATTCATTCCATAAATACGATGAAACTCTACATTAAGTACATGGTCAGTGTGCGCTGCAAAACGCGTGTGCAGGCCAAGCTAGACGAGTTGGGCCTGCACTACGGCACGGTAGATTTGGGGGAGATGGAGTTCAAGCAAAGCATTAGCCCCCAGCAGCACGCCCAGCTACAGCAGGAGCTACAGCACTTGGGCGTGGAGCTGCTCGACCAGCAGCAGGGCAAGGTAATAGAGCAGCTAAAAGGCATTATCATGACCCTGGTGCTCCACGCCGATACCTTGCCTAAAATCAAGAATTCGGCCTACATCAGCCAGCAAATGAAGCGCGACTATGCCCCGCTGGCGACGCTGTTCTCGGAGGCTACCGGGGTCACCATCGAGCATTCCATCATCATGCACAAAATCGAGCGGGTGAAAGAACTGCTGCTCTACGACGAGATGACCCTGACCGAAATTGCCCACAAACTGAACTACTCCAGCGTGGCGCACCTTTCCACGCAGTTCAAAAAAGTAACCGGCATGACCCCGACCGCCTTTAAGCAGTTAAAACACAAAATGAGGCATTTGTAAAAGATGGAAATTATTTCTAAAATTGTGTAACAGGTAATGTGGCTAAGGGTGAGAAATTTGTATGGTGGAAACAATTTCACAATAAAAAATTTCTCACTTATGAAAAACAAATTTTCCTCTTTGCTGTTTTGGGCAGCTGCGCTGGCCACTCCGCATACTGGCACCAGCCAGACCGCGCCTCCGCTGGGGGCCGCCGCCTCTTTTGCGTTGTTCACGGCCGTAGGCGCGGTGAACAACGCCGGCCCCACCGTCGTCAATGGCAACATTGGCACCAATGCCGGGGCGTTCAACGGGTTCCCGCCCGGCATCATCAACGGCAACCGGCACGTAGCCAATACCCTTTCGACCCAAACGGCAGGCGACGTGCAGACGGCGTTTGCCCACATGAGCGGCATCACCTACGTGAACCCCAAGGCCGTGTACGGCAGCACGGCGGGCGTGCCGCAGACGCTGTTGCCGGGTTCTTACACCGTGAACCAGGCCACGACCCTGGCCGGTCAGCTTATTCTGGATGCTCAAAACGACCCCAACGCGCTGTTTTTCCTGCGCGTAGCCGGGGCGCTGACCACCGGGGCCAACTCGCTGGTGACGCTGGTCAACGGGGCTTCGGCCCGCAACGTGTACTGGCTGGTAACGGGCCGCGTGGACCTGGGCCAGACGTCCATGTTCAAGGGCACCCTCATCGTGGACGGGTCCATCAACATGATTCGGGGCGCTTCGCTGGAAGGCCGGGGGCTCACGCGCCAGGGCGCCATCACCCTCGACAACAACACGGCCATGCTGCCAATGGCCGCGCCGGCCGCCGCTACCGCCACCGTGTGGCTGGGCAACCGCACCACCGACTGGTTCGCGAGCAGCAACTGGACCAACGGCGTGCCCACCAGCCT
>JANXUO010000058.1 GCA_025356245.1 Hymenobacter sp. | reverse complement strand
GCTTCGGCATCGAGGCCGCCCGCAAGGCCCGCAACAGCGACGACCACTCGGGCCTAGAAGCCGCCCTCAACACCCTGCTCCAAAACCTGGCCGCCAACGCCCCCGCCCTGGCCAAAAAAGGCCAAAAGCCCGCCGACACCCAGCAGTTGCAAGCCATTTACGACGCCCTGGTGGACGACACCACCAACCACGGGGCCAGCCTCAGCACCCAGAAAAACCTGACCCAGGACAATATGCTGGTGCTAAACGGCCTCTTTGCCGAGATGCAGCACCTGCTCAGCGACGGCAAAGCCCTGTACGCGGCCAGCAACCGCACCAAGGCGCAGGACTACACCATGACCCAGCTGATGAAGCGCGTGAGCCAGGCCCGCAAAGCTACCCCCGCCCCGGTGACGCCTGCGGCGTAAGGCGCGGCGGGTGGCCCACTGGTAAGTAAGTCGCCCCCGACCGCGTGAGCGGCTGGGGGCAACTTTTTTGGGGTGATGTTTTCGGATACTTTGGCAGAAGCTAAAGAAGCCGTTTGGAAAGTCGAGTTTCCCAAACAGCGGCGCTGGCGCGCGTTAAAAGCACGCGCCAGCATTTGCCAAGTGGCCAAGGCCTTTTTGGCTACCGCCGCGCTACCAAATGCTTACTGACCTGATGGAAAACAGGGTGACGCGCAAGGACAAGTAAGGGCGGGATGCCAAAGAAGGTTACATTTGGGCCTGTCACGAAACCCCGCTTCAAGTGCGCCCCCTGCTCCTCACCCTGCTGCTGGCCGCCCTCTTCCCCCTCTTCGGGGTCTGGGTGAATTACACGGCCCCGCACCGGCCCACCAGCGCCTACGTGGCCGGGCGCTGCACCCGCTACTGCGTGGCCCACGGCTGCCAGCACGCCACGGCGGCCAATAGCCCGGCGTATTGGCGGCTGCGGCCGCTGTATAGGCTGACCATCCAAGCCCTGTCCGTTGGTGGGCGCGGGTTGTATGTGCTGCTCAACATCCTGTTTTACCTGGTGGCCGTGCCGGGGGCGCTGCTGTGGCTCACCTACGGGGCACTGCGCGACGCGGGCACCATCGGGCAGCTACGGCGGCAACGGGCATGAGTGCGCTTTTTCACCTTCTCAACGGGTTACTGCGGTTCGCCTTTCGGTACTGCTGCGACTTCATGGTTAACCTGGCCAACCGCGCGGGCACGAGCTACGACGAGGCCAACACCTGGGTGCTGCTGCTGCTTGTTCCGGGGCTGCTGGCGGGGCTGGTGGGGGTGCGGCTGGCGCAGGGGTTTTGGCTGCGGGCGCTGCGGCGGAGGCAGCGGTAAAATCTCGCACCAATGGTGCGAGGAATACGGCAACCAGTTGGTTGCCGTATTCCTCGTTGCTGTGCGAAGGCATTTGGAAAGCCATCCAAACAGAGTAGGAGCACAGTATTTTCTGCCCCTATCAGCTTACCACTTCCCAAACAGCTTCCAAATTCTTCAACCAGTGGCTAGAGAATTCTCGCACAGCTTGTGCGAGAATTGCCGCCCCCGCCTCGCTACACCATTCCCGCAAACGCCAGCAGCTCCGCTTCCCGAAACGCGCCGGCCATGATTTGCAGGCCCATCGGCAGCCCGGCCGCGTCGGTCCCCATCGGCACCGAAATGGCCGGCACCCCGGCCAGCGAGGCCTGCACTGTGAAAATATCGGCTAGGTACATACTCACCGGGTCTTGCTTTTCGCCGATTTTGAAGGCCGTCGTGGGCGTGGTGGGCAGCACCAGGAAATCGTATTGCCGCAGCAGCTCGTCGGTTTTTTCTTTGATGAGGCGGCGCACCTGCTGGGCTTTGGTGTAGTACGCATCGTAGTAGCTGGCGCTCAACACGAAGGTGCCCAGCATGATGCGGCGCTGCACCTCCGGCCCGAAGCCCTGGGCACGGCTTTTTTTGTAGAGCGACTCCAAGTCGGTGGCATCGGGGGCGCGGTAGCCGTACTTCACCCCGTCGAAACGGCCGAGGTTGGAGCTGGCTTCGGCCATCGTCAGCACGTAGTACGTCGGAATCATCACGTCCAGAAACGGAAACTCCACCGCCTCCACCACGTGGCCCTGGCGGCGCAACTCGTCGAGCTTCGCCGCCAGCCCGGCCCGGATTTCGGGGGCCAGGCCGGGGCTGTCGATGGCATCGGCAATGTAGCCGATGCGGTAGTGCTCAACGGGTTGCAGCAGCCCGAAGTAGGCGGGCACCGGGCGTTGGCTGGCCGTGCTGTCCATCCCATCCGGCCCGGCCATTACTTCGAGCAGGCGGGCCGCATCTTCCACCGAGCGAGTGATGGGGCCAATCTGGTCGAAGCTGCTGGCGAAGGCCACCAATCCGTAGCGCGAAACGCGCGAATACGTAGGCTTGAGGCCGACCACGCCGCAAAACGCCGCCGGCTGCCGCACCGAGCCGCCCGTGTCGGAGCCAATCGAGGCCAGGCACATATCGGCCTGTACGGCCACGGCCGAGCCGCCGCTGCTGCCGCCCGGTACCCGGCTGGGGTCGAGGTAGTTGCGGGCCGGCCCGAAGTACGAATTCTCGTTCGAGCCGCCCATCGCGAACTCGTCGCAGTTCTGGCGGCCAATCAAAATAGCGTCGGCATCAAGCAGCCGCTGTACGGCCGTGCCGGTGAAAAGCGACCGGAACCCGTCGAGCATCCGCGAGCTGCTTTGCAGGGCGTGGCCGGCGTAGGCCAGCACGTCTTTCAGGCCAATCACCATGCCGGCGAGCGGGCCGGCGGTGCCGGCGGCTAGTTTGGCATCCACGGCCAGGGCCTGGGCGCGGGCCTCATCGGGCCACACTTCCAGAAAAGCGTTGAGCTGCGGGTTGCGCTCCTCGATGTTACGCAGGTAGTATTCAACCAATTGCACGCAAGTGGTGTCGCCGGCCGCCAGGGCACTGCGTACTTCGGTAAGGGACTGAAATTGCTTCAAAACAAACGCCGGCTGAGGGCTGGTTGGGGGCCGAGCAAAAGGACTCGCGGGTGCAAAAGTCCGAAAGGACTTTCGATTACCGGCTTTTTAGCGAGGTTTCCAAAACGGTTTACCACTAAGCTGTGCTTGGCTTCGCGTTGAACAACACTGTACTAGAGACGCTTACGCAAGGCCAAGCACAACCCGGCACCTCACAAAATGTGTGCGCTGCTTACGGGTTTACGCTTCAGCAAAAATTGCTGCCTACTGCCCGACCACAAAAAAGCGGCAGCCGGGCAAATGCCCGACTGCCGCTTCGCAAAATGCTTCGCTTACGCTTCCGGCGCGGTCGGAACGAAGGCCTGCCGGGGCTGGGTGCCGGCAGGGGCCACGTTCGGCGACAACTCCGATGGCACGGGCGGCAACGGTTCGGCCACGGTTGCGGTGGCCACTACCGGGGCCAGCGCGGTGGGTGCGGGCTGATGGCCGGGTTCGCCGGGCAGCGGGGCGTAGTTGGGCGTAACGGTAGCCCCGTAGGGCGGTTGAGCGGCCGGGTTGGGCTGGGCCGGCAAGCCGTGGCCCTCAAATTCTTTGCGAATTTCGGTGCTGGCATCTTTAAACTCGCGGATGCCTTTACCCAGCCCACGGGCGAGTTCAGGGATTTTATTGGCTCCGAAGAAAATCAGGATGACGACCATTATCAGCATGATTTCGCCGCCGCCGAGGTCACCTAAAAATAATACGAAAGGAGTGTGCATCGCAGTAATAAATTTTTGTTTGGATTGATAACAAACGGGTAGCTGAGGCATTGGGCTTCAAACAACTACCTGCCCGTCACCGACTATCGAAGAATGACTACCCCAGCGGCGGCTGGGGCGCGTTGGGGTTTTGCGGGTACGGCGGCTGGTACGGCGGCTGCACCGGTGGCTGCGGAGCGGCTATTTTCCCTTCGTCTTTGGTGGCGTCTTTGAACTCGCGAACGCCTTGCCCCATGCCTTTGAAAAGCTCAGGAATGCGCTTGGCCCCAAATAACAAAATGACTACGAAGACGATAAGCAGGATTTCGGTGGTACCGAACGACCCGATTAGCAACAAGGAATTGAGCATGAGAAGAACCGGCCTGGCCGGCGGTTTGGTGAGGGTTGCGGCTCTATACGAGAAACCGTACGGCTTGGACTAGCAAAGATACCGGCCGGCCCGATTTGTTGCCTGAAGAATCTGATAAAGACGGCTGTTGCCCAGTGCTGCCCGCAGTTGCCGGGCACAACATCGCATTTTGCTGACTCAGTCTCGTCAGCACACCTTCTTTACGCCTTACTCTGGCCGATTCGATGCCAGTTTATTGAACAAGTAGAAAAGCATTCGCCGTTTTATTGGGGCCGTTCGTCCCCCGTTTTGGGCCTGTTGCCTCCTTTTTCGGCCTGTTTGCCTGATAACCGCAACCGTTTGCGGCCATCGATTGCATCTTTGCAACGGTTATCGGGGAAAGTAGTGGCCGCAAGCAATTTTATTGCTTCCCGCCCCGCTTTGGTCGGCGACTAAGTTTGTTTTCATAGCTCAGAAAGACACCGTGTATTGCACGGTGTTTTTTTTGCGCCAGGTTTTTAGCAGCTTCAGCGAGTCATTTTCGTCCCAGCCAGGTTTCGGGGTTGAGGTTGGCCGAATTGTGCCACACCTGAAACTGGACTTCGGCCGTACCCTCGGCGTTGGTGGCCACCGTACCGATGGCCTCGCGGGCGCTCACGCGCTGGCCTTCCTGCACACTCACCGAGCGCAGTTTGGCATAGACGGTGAAAAAGTCGCCGTGCTGAATCATGACAATCTGGTTCATACCGGCGATGCTGGTCACGGTCAGCACCTTGCCATCGAATACAGCACGTACTTCCTCGCCCGCGCCGGTTTGAATGTCCACGCCCCGGTTTTCGATAACCACATTTCGGAGCACCGGGTGCGGGTGGCGGCCAAAGCGCTGGCTCACAAAGCCCCGGCCCACCGGCCAGGGCAGCCGGCCCCGATTACCCGAGAATTTGGTCGAGGCCAGCTCGCCCTCCGGGGTCAGGGCGATGCGGGTGCTGCGGCGGTCGGCGGCCGCTTCGGCGGCGGTTTCGGGAAGGTCGGTTTCGGGGGCGGCGGTGGGGTCGTCGGAGCGGGTTTCGGCGGAAGTGTTGGCGGGGCTGCGGTCGGGGCGGGCGGGCCGGCTGGGGCGGCTTGCCATTTCGCGCTCGCGGCGGGCGGCCCGGCGGGCAGCGCGGGCGGCCCGCTCAATTTCGGCCTGCACCCGCTGGGCAATTACCTGGTCGAGGCGGCGTACGGCTTGCTGCTGCTCGGCCAACTGCTGGCGCAGGCCCTGCTCCTGCTGGCCTAGCTGCTGCACCATCTGGGCCTGTTGGCCTTTGATGGTGAGCAGGTTCTGATTTTCAGAAAGCTGGGTTTTGAGCAGGCTGCTTTTGCGCTGCTGCGCCACCGTCAGCCCCGAAAGCTGCTGCTTGAGCTGCGTTTGGGTGCCCACAATGCGCTGGGCCTGTTTCTGGCGTTCCTCGGTGTACTGGCGCACGTAGCGCAGCCGCAGCGCAAACTGGTTAAACGACTCGGCCGCAAACAGAAACATGAGCCGATTGTAGGCGTTGGCCGTGGTAGCGGCCGTGTAAAGCAAGCGCCCGTACTCGGCCTTCAGCGCCCGCAGCCGCGCCTGCGTGGCCAGTACCTGGCCGGCGGTTTGCTGCACGTTGCTCTCGATGCCTTTGAGCTGGGTCGAGATGTGCTGAATCTGGCCTTGCTTAACGGTCAGCTTCTCTTTGATGACGTTGAGCTGCCCCAGGCTAACCTGTTTTTTCTGAGTGGTTTGGGTCAGGGCTTGGCTGGTAGCTTTTATCTGGCGCAGGTTGCGGCGGCGCTCGCGCTCCAACTGCTCCTTGGTTTTGGCGGTGCCGGGGGCGGGTTGATGTTCAGCAGTGCGATTCCGTGCCGCCCGGCTGCGCCG
>JANXUO010000654.1 GCA_025356245.1 Hymenobacter sp. | reverse complement strand
GAATGATTAGTGCGCCTTACCCGTTCATCGCCAGCAAGTACTCCTGGTTGTGGCGGGTGCCTTTGATGCGGTCTTTGAGGAATTCCATGGCCTCGGTGGCGCTCATGTCGCTCATGAAACGGCGCAGCACCCACACGCGGTTCAGCTCGTCTTTGCTCATCAGCAAGTCCTCGCGACGGGTGCCGGAAGCGGGGATGTCGATGGCCGGAAAAATACGCTTGTTGGCCAGCTTGCGGTCGAGCTGCAATTCCATGTTGCCGGTGCCTTTGAATTCCTCAAAAATCACCTCGTCCATCTTCGAGCCCGTTTCGATGAGCGCCGTGGCAATGATGGTGAGCGAGCCGGGGCCTTCGATGTTGCGGGCCGCGCCAAAAAACCGCTTGGGCTTTTGCAGCGCCCCGGCGTCGATGCCACCCGATAGCACCCGCGACGAGCTGGGCTGCACCGTGTTGTAAGCCCGCGCCAGGCGGGTAATCGAGTCGAGCAAAATCACCACGTCGTGCCCGCACTCCACCAGGCGGCGGGCTTTGTCGAGGGCCATTTGGGCAATTTTTACGTGGCGGTCGGCCGTTTCGTCAAACGTCGAGCTCAGCACCTCGGCCTTCACGGTGCGGGCCATGTCGGTTACTTCCTCGGGGCGCTCGTCGATGAGCAGCACCATGAGGTAAACCTCGGGGTGGTTTTCGGCGATGGCGTTGGCAATTTCCTGGAGCAGAACGGTTTTGCCGGTCTTGGGCTGGGCCACAATCAGCCCGCGCTGCCCTTTGCCGATGGGCGCAAACATATCCAGCACCCGGGTGCTGATTTGCGTGGGCTTGGTGGTGAGTTTGAGCTTTTCGTTGGCAAACAGCGGCGTTAAGGTATTGAAAGGCACCCGGTCGCGGGCTTCCTCCACGGTGCGGCCGTTCACGCTGTCGATGCTGACGAGGGCAAAGTATTTTTCGCCCTCGCGCGGGGGCCGCAATTGGCACTGCACCGTGTCGCCGGCCTTCAGGGCAAACTGCTTTACCTGCTGCACCGACACAAAAATGTCGTCGGGCGAGGCCAGGTAATTGTAGAATGGCGAGCGTAGGAAGCCGTAGCCGCCGTCGGGCATCAGCTCCATGGTGCCGCCGCCGGGCACCACCAAATCCAGCTCGGCGCGAGCCGGGCGGGGCTCGCGGGGCGGATTTTGGCTTTGGCCTTGCTCGCGGGGCTGGCGCGGCTCGCGGTTCTGGTCGCGGTTTTGCTCGGCGTTTTGACCCTCTCCGTTGGCCACGCGCTCATCGCGGCGCTGCTGGCGTTGCAGGTCGCGCTGAGCGTAGCGCTGTTCGCGGGTGAGTTGCTGGTCGGAGCCGACCGGGGTGTTGGCCCCGGCGTCGGTACCACCGGCGGGCCGGGGCTGGTCGAGGCGCGGCTCGCGGGCAATGGGGCTTTGGTCGCCGCTCCGGGGCTCGCGGGGCTGGTCGGAGCGGTTGGGACGCTGTTCGCGGGGTTGGTTTTGATTGTCGCGGCCGTTGCGCTGGTCGCGGCCGTTGCGCTCAAAGCGCCCCTCGCGCTCACCACCCAGGGCGTCAGCAGCATAATCGCGCCGGCGGTCGAAGGGCGTGTCGCGGGCGGCCTGAGCAGCTTCGGCGGCCGCCTGGGCTTCGGCGGCGGCATCGGCAGCGAGGGCCGCCTGGCGGCTCTCGCGGCTTTCTTCGGTGATGGGGCGGCCGGCGCGGTCCACGCGCTGGCGGCCTTCGCGGCGCGGCGCCGGGGCGTCGGCAGCGGTTTCGGAGGTCGCCTCGGTGCTGCCGTTGCCGTCGGGCTGGCTTTCAACCCGCGCTTCCATTGCCTCTACCAAACCTTCATGCTGATGCTGAACTTCGTCCGACGTTGCGGTCTCAACCAGCTTCGCCGTTGCGGGAGCCGCCGTTTCGGCTACTTCGGAACGCAGATTAGCTACCGGCGCGGCCAGCGCCGTTGGTACGGCTGCCGCCTTCGGCCGGGCTACCCGCACCGCTGGCGCGGCCACATCCGAGAAGGGCACTTCGGCCGGCACGGGCGCGGCAACGCGACGTGGGGGCCGCGCCGGGGCTTTGGCCGCGACCGGGGCCGCCTCGGTGGGCTCGGCTGTTTCATCGGGGCCGGGGCGCAGGGCCTGGGCATCCAGAATTTTGTAGATTAGCTCCTGCTTGGTGAGGCGCTTGAAGTTGCCGACGTTTTGGTTCTCAGCAATTTCTTTTAAGTCCGACAACAGCCGTTCCTTCAACTCGGAGAGGGTATACATTTACAGTAGCTTGGGGAGAATCATCGTCAGGGCCGCGCTAAATGGGCGCTGGGTCGGGCAGCCGCAGGGGCCTGGCGCAGTTAAAAGGATGCCGTACCGCCGGGGGCGGGATGCGGTCAATCCAGGAATGCGGTATTTCAGTAAAGCGACGGGGCGCGGCTCGTGGGCAACTCCCAGCTTGAGGCGGCCCGCCCGGCCCGCGGTGGCCGGTTGCGGCCGCAATGTTAAGGCATTACGGGCAAACGGCCAAATCCGTTCGGCAAAGATACACCGGCCGGCCGTTGTGGCCCGCCCGGTTTCTGTGCCGAACTTTGCGGTTCGTTGCGGGGCTTCGGCCCCGGGCAACTTCCTTTAAATTCGCTTTTCGCTCCCATGCTGCAAGTTTCTGTTCTGCGCGAACAAACCGCCCACGTCCTCGCCGGGCTGGCCAAAAAACACTACGCCACCGCCGAAGCCGACGTAGCCACCGTCCTCGACCTCGACCAGCGCCGGCGTGCCCTGCAAACCACTAACGACGCCGCCCAGGCCGAAGCCAACCAGCTCGCCACCCAAATCGGGGGCCTTATGAAAGCCGGCGACCGCGCCGGGGCCGATGCCCTCAAGCTCCGCACGGCCGCCCTCAAACAACAGGCCCAAACCACTGGCCCCGAGCTGGCCCAGGTCGAAAAAGAGCTGCAACAGTTGCTCTACAAGCTGCCCAACCTGCCCCACGCCAGCGTACCCGAAGGCCGCCACGCCGCCGACAACGAAATCCTCCGCGAAGCGGGCACCAAGCCCACGCTACCTGCCGACGCCCAACCCCACTGGGAACTGATTAAGAAGTTCGACATCATCGATTTCGAGCTTGGCAACAAGATTACCGGCGCGGGCTTTCCGGTGTACAAGGGGCAGGGTGCCCGGCTGCAACGCGGCCTCATCAACTTTTTTCTGGACGAGGCCCGCGCCGCCGGCTACACCGAAATGCAGCCGCCCATCCTCGTGAACGAGGCCAGCGGCTACGGCACCGGCAACCTGCCCGACAAAGACGGCCAGATGTATCACGATGCCAAAGACGACCTCTACCTCATTCCCACGGCCGAGGTGCCCCTCACCAACCTCTACCGCGACGAGATTGTGGCCGCCAACAAGTTGCCCGTGCGCATGGCCGGCTACACGCCCTGCTTCCGCCGCGAGGCCGGCTCGTGGGGTGCCGATGTGCGCGGCCTCAACCGCCTGCACCAGTTCGACAAAATTGAAATTGTGCAAATTACCCAGCCCGAAAATTCGTACGCGGCCCTCGAAACCATGCTGGCGCACGTCGAAGGGTTGCTGCAAAAGCTAAGCCTCCCCTACCGCATCCTGCGCCTTTGCGGCGGCGACATGAGCTTCACTGCGGCCCTTACCTACGATTTTGAGGTGTGGAGCGCCGCGCAAGGCCGCTGGCTCGAAGTGTCGTCGGTGTCGAACTTTGAAACTTTCCAAGCCAACCGCCTCAAGTGCCGCTACAAAGTGGAGGGCGGAAAAACCCAATTGCTGCACACCCTCAACGGCTCGGCTCTGGCCCTGCCCCGCATCGTGGCCGCCCTGCTCGAAAACAACCAAACCGCCGCTGGCATTACGCTGCCGGAGGTGTTGCACAGCTACTGTGGTTTTGGGACGATTGGGTAGTTCCCGAAAAGTAGCCTGAATAGGGCCACAACCAGCGTCGTTGAACGACTGCACAATGGCCGATTGTTGTTGATTTGCGCAGGGCAGGTGCCTAATACCCGCCAGCGGCTCCACTGTTACTTATTTTGCTCATAACTTTCACCGCAATCATCGAAGAAGGCGAAAACGGCTGGCTGGTGGGCCATCTCAAGGAGCTACCGGCCGTTATCGACTAGGGCCGCACCGTCGAGGAGTTGAAGCAGAACCTGCTGAATGGCCTGCAGTTTTACCTCGAAACGCAACGCAACCTGACCGAGCAGGACTATGCCGGCCGTACCTACACGCAGGAACTGCTGGTAGCCTGATAAAGCGCCTGGAGCTGTTGAAGCACGTCCTGGCCCGCGGCTGCTTGGTGCTGCGCGAAGGCGGCAACCACACCGCACTGCTCAACCCCACCAATCGCAAGCAAACCGTGCTGGGCCGCCATCGCGAGATTGACGACCTGATGGCCAAAATTATTTGCCGACAGCTGGAAATTCCCCCGCTGAAACAGCGGTAACAACGGTTGGGCTCACCGCCCATCCCGCACCGGGGGCAGGTCCAGGTCGAGGCGTTGGTCGTTCATGCAGCGAAAATGCCCCTGCGGGCACTTATCAAACCCGATTTTGGAGCAGGGGCGGCAACTCAGGCCCGGCACTTCAAGCACCCGGAACTCGGTGCGGAACGGGTACATGCCGAAGGCCGGCACGGTGTTGCCCCAGACGCTGAAAATCTCCTTCCCAAAGGCGGCGGCAATGTGCATCAGGCCGGTGTCGTGGCTGACGACGAACTGGGCCTGGCGCAGCAGCGATGCCGATTGGTGCAGCGTGTAACGCCCGCAACCGTTGTAAATCCGGGGCTTTGGGGCTCGGGAACTTGGAGGCTCGGGGAAGTAGTACGGGCTCTCGGGTAGGGCGTTGGCGGGGGTGGGCTGGGCAGTTTCGGTGGCAAAGGCCAACTCGATGAGGTGGGCGGTGGTTTCGTCTTCGGGGCCGCCGAGCAGCAGGATGGGACACGGGGCGAGGCGAGCGCACAGGTCAATCAGCTTGTTGATTGGTAGGCGCTTCGTGGCGTGCTGCGCCCCGATAGCCAGGGCCACGTACCGGCCCGGCCGGAAGGACGCGGGTAAGCTGGCAAGGTCGATTTCCTGGTTGGGGGGGATGAAGTAATCAAGGCCCAGGCCGTCGTCCACGACGCCGAGCGGGGCGGCGGCGGCCAAGTAGCGCTGCACAATGTGCTGCCGGGGCATAAAGTCAATTTTAGTGTTGACCAACAACCATTTCTGCCAATTTAACTTGTCAAAACCGCGGCTGGGCACCCGCATCTGCAGCTTGATAAGGCGGGTGCGGAGATTGTGGTGCAAATCGACCACGAAATCGAATTCCTCAGCTTTCAGCTCCGCTATCAAATCAGACAACGAACCACTGAGGACGTGAACCTTAGCCACGTACGGGTTGGGCTCCAGCAAACCCTGGTAGGCGAGCTTGGTGGCAAAATGAACCTCTGCTCCTGGCACTTGCTGCGCCAGCGCCCGCAACACCGGCGTGGTGAGCACAATGTCGCCGATGGAGGAAAAGCGGAGAACGAGGATTTTCACTGTTGTACCGCCGTTTTGGAGCGACCGGGCAAACCAACTAAATCAGGTGTTGCCATTTGATTAATCCTGGCTGGCCCGAAACAGCTTTTGCTTTTCTTCCTTCGACAAACTCTCGTAGCCGGAGCGCGAAATCTTGTCCAGAATTAAATCAACTTCTTCCTGCGAGTGCAGCGGGGCGGCGGGCGCCGGGGCGCGGCCAACGGCCGTGCTACCCGCACTTACCGGGGCCGGCCGGCGGTAAGCGGCGTCGTTGCGGCTGGCCTGCATGGCGGGGCGGCGGCTAAAAAGTTTGATAAACCAGTTGCCGATGGCCTGCACCGGCATCCCGAGGTCGCGGCCCGCCTGCAGCTGCTTCACAAACACAAAACCCAGCAATGCGCCGCCCAGGTGGGTAATTTCACCGCCCGCGTTGCCGCCGTTTACGCCGGCAATGGAGATGAGCACGAGCACGGCAGCAATCCATTTTATCTTTACCGGCCCGAGCAAAATCAGCATGAAAGTGTAATCGGGCAATAGCGTGGCGGCGGCCACAATAATGGCCGTAACAGCCCCCGAAGCCCCAATAACGGTAGCGCCCGGCCCCTCTACCAGTTTGGGAATGAGGTTGTAGCTGAGCAGGAACATTGCCGCGCCCGCCAAGCCTCCCAGCACGTAGAGGCTAACCAGACGACGGTCGCCGAGGTACTCCTGAATGAGCTGGCCAAACCAATAAAGGTTCAGCATATTGAACAGGATGTGGAAGAAGTCGCGGTGCGTGATGGCGTAGGTGAGCAGCGTCCAAGGGTGGCGCAGCAGCACGCCCAGGTCCGACGATAATTCCAGCTGCCGGGCCACCAGCAGCTGCGCACCGTAGGCCTGGCTCATGCCCAGCACGGCGTTCAGCACCACCAGCACCACGTACACCAGCCCGTTCAGCAGCAGCAGCTGAATCAAGGCGTTGTCGCGGCGGTTGAAAGCGGTGCGCAGGTCTTGGATAATGCTCATTGAATCAAGAATTGAGACGAATTTGGGGAATTACACGAATTTTTATTTGCGCGAATTTCTATTTTTTTCTTAATAAAAATCGGGGTTGGTGCGCTCCCATATTTTGAGAACGACGAAGCCGATGATAAGTCCCCCGAGGTGGGCAAAATGCGCCACGTTGTCGCCGGGAACGCGGTGCACGCCCTGGTATAATTCGAGCGCTGCGTAGCCAAAAATAACGTATTTCGCCGCCAGCGGAATAGGCAGCGGAAAAATAATGAGCTTGGTATTGGGAAACAAGTAGGCAAACGCCATCAGCACCCCGAACAACGCGCCCGAGGCGCCGAGCATTCCGCCGCTGGGCGAATTGCGCACGTCATTCACTACTCCGTCAACGGCTTGCACGGCCGACTGGCGTAGTTCGGCGCTGTTGGGGTTGCGGGTGAGAGCAGCAGCAAGAATTTCGTAACCTTGTGCATTGGGGTCGTACATCCGAAAGAATTCAGCTAAATCGCCGCCGGTGGGGTGGGCAAGAAACTCGGTGCGCAAGGTTTCCATGCGGGCACTTTCGTAGAAGCGGGTGCCTTCGTACAGCACCCCAGCCCCGAAGCCGCAAATGAGCCAGAAAGTCAGAAACCGCTGCCCGCCCCAGCGCTGCTCCAGCATGGGGCCGAAGGAAATCAAGCCAAACATATTGAAAAGCAAATGCGTCCAGCTACCGTGCAGGAACATGTAGGTGATGAACTGCCAAGCCTGAAAGTACGGCGAGCCCAACGGAAAAAGGCTCCCGAATTGTGTAAGTTGGGGCAGCAAATTATCTTGTAGCACAAACAAAATAATATTCGCAATGAGAAGATTGCGAACGGTGGGAGTTAAATTGAACATAGACCGCAGATTAACTCCGTCGAACTTCGTTTCGAACGGATTTTTGGGATTTAGCGGATGACGCCGCTACGCAGCTGTCTGCGCACGGTGTATCACTGGTTGTGTTTGGTGCAACAAAGGTTGCGCCGATTTGGCGGTGGCGTGGTGCTGCCAA
>JANXUO010000649.1 GCA_025356245.1 Hymenobacter sp. | reverse complement strand
TCCGTCACGCGGTTCATGTGGCGGTCGAGCAGGGCCTGCTCGTCGGCGGCCGTCAGGTCGCGGTAGTTGGGCACGCGCTCGTAAAAGTCGTGGGCCACGAGGTTGAAAATATCCTCCTCCAGGTTGGCCCCGGTGCAGGAAATAATATGCACCTTGTCCTGCCGGATGAGCTCGGCCAGTTGAATGCCCATTTCGGCGGTGCTCATGGCCCCGGCCAGGGTTATCATCATCTTGCCGCCTTCGGCGAGGTGCTGGTTGTAGCCATCGGCCGCATCAATGAGCGCAGCAGCGTTGAAGTGGCGGTAGTGGTGGCGGAGAAAGTTAGTTACTTGCATTTTGTGGGTAGCTGTTGGCTAATAGCTGATGGCTGTTAGCTTTTTTGTATTGAAAGAAAACGGTGGCCAAGAAGCCAAAAGGAGCTAACAGCCATCAGCTATTAGCTAACAGCTTTTTACGAAGGCATTTCTACCAACAAATTATGGTTGGTGTAAATGCAAATATCGGCCGCGATGTGCAGGCCCTCTTCCACCATTTGCCGGGCCGACAAATGCGGGGCGTGCTTCTTAAGAGCCAGGGCGGCGGCCTGCGCGTACATGGCCCCGGAGCCGATGGCGGCCACGTCGGAATCGGGCTCCAGCACGTCGCCCGAGCCGGCGATGATGAGCAGGTCGTCCTTGTCGGCCACCACCATCATGGCTTCGAGCTTGCGCAGATATTGGTCTTTACGCCAGTCTTTGGCCAGCTCGATGGCGGCACGTTTGAGGTTGCCGCCGTAAGCCCCGAGCTTCTCCTCGAAGCGGTCGAGCAGCATGAAGGCGTCGGCCGTGGAGCCGGCAAAGCCAGTCACAACCTTGCCGTCTTGCAGCTTGCGGATTTTGCGCACGTTGCTCTTGGCCACGTGCTTGTCCATCGTGGCCTGGCCGTCGGCCCCCACGGCAATTTCGCCGTTGTGGCGCACGCCGAGGACGGTAGTGGAGCGGATTTTTGCTTGCATAGAGCGGCAAAAATACGACGTTCGCGCCGGGCCGCGCCGGCTGGGTGTTCCGTTGGGCACGAGAAATGGCCAGGCGGTATGCCTGGCCATTTTTTCAACGGTAGAAACCACTTTTTGCCCTACTTTTTGCTGATGCGAAATTGCAGCTTCGCAAATACAAATCGGCCATTGCTGCCCATTTGCACAGCGTCCCAGGCGCCGCCGTTTTCGGTTACTTGCGGGTTGAATAAGCTGGGGTATTCGTTGAACAGATTCGACGCGCCCACAGACAGGCGGAGTTGGTTGGTGAGGGCGTACGACAGGGCCACGTCGGCGGTGAGGCGGTCGCGGTAGGCGGTGCGCTCGTTGTTGTAGTCGTAGAGCAGCACCCGGCCAAACTGCACGAAGCGCAGGAGCGCCCCGAAGCGGCCGAGGCTGTAATCGAACGTCAGGTTCACCTTGAAGGGCGGGGCCGAGGCCTTGACGAACGCCCGCTCGCGCACGCCGAAGTAGATTTCTTCCTTGCCCTTGAGGCGCTCCGTGGTCTGGGCTTCGCCGACGATGAGCAAGCGGTTGAGGTTGGCGGCCAGCGTAGTAGTGAGGCGGCCCGCGCCCACGCCCACGGCGTTGGACAGCACGGCATCGAGGCCCCAGGTGTCGGTCGAAACGGCGTTGGCGAAGAACTGGGCCTGGCCCACGCGCAAGCCTTGCAGCGTCGGGCCGATGATATCGTCGTCGTCGGCGAAGGTGCCCGTGAGCACAATCCGGTCCTTCACCTGGATGTAGTAGCCGTCCACGGTGAAGCTCAACACCGAACCGGCGCGGCCCGTGAGGCCGAGGCTCACGGAAGTAGAAAGCTCCTGCTTGAGCTTCGGAATGCCAATGGCCCGCGACACCGGCCCGTCGTTGCGGTCCAGAAAGATATCGACCGGCACCCCGCCCACCACGTTGGTGAACACGGTGTTGAAGTTAATCTGGGCCAACGACGGCGCCCGAAAACCCGAGCTGTACGTGCCGCGCACCGAAAAATCCTCGTTCAGCTTGAGGCGCGTGGCGATTTTGCCGGTGCTCGTGTTGCCAAAGTCGGAGTAGTTTTCGAAGCGGGTTGCCACGGCCACGAGGAACGATTTGGTCACGTCCATCTCCGCGTCGGCGTAAACCCCAATGTTGCTGCGGCTGGCCTTCACCTCGTTTTTGGGCTGAAAACCGGGGAAGCCTTGCGAGCCACCCGGCCGGTTCGACGCGGGGGCGTAGTTGCGCCACGAGCCATCGTCGCCGGCAAAAATCTGGTACCACTCCCGGCGGTACTCGCTGCCGAAGGCGATGTTCACGCGCTGTTCGCCAACCTTGTAGCCGCGGCTAAAATCCAGGTTGGTTACGTTTTGCTGGAGCTGGAATCCGCCCGCGTTGAAGGTCGTCGGCGACTTGGAGCCGAGCGAGGCGTTGAGCGTGTTCGTCACCCCGTACTCGAAGCGGTTAGAACCGAAACCGTTGCTCAGGTCCACGTCGAACCCGCCGAAGG
>JANXUO010000643.1 GCA_025356245.1 Hymenobacter sp. | reverse complement strand
TGTACTTCCAAAACATCAACCTGCCGCAGTCCACGCTGCGGGCGTCGGGGGCTGACAACCGGCCCATTTTCTACCGCTTCGACAACGTGAACCCCGCCTCGGGCCTCTACACGCCCGGCACCTTCACCGCAGCGGGCCAAGCCGTATCGAGCGCCTTTGTGAACAACCGCCTCTACAACGGCCCCAACGGCAACGGCACCGGCGCTACGCTGGCCAGCCCGGTTATTACTGACGCTATTCTGCTCAACAACACCAACCGCGGCTACCAGTACAGCGTGACTGGGCAGTTGCAGAAGTCGTTCCGCAACGGCCTTTTCGCCCAAGTGGCCTACACCTACTCCGACGCCCGCTCGGTGAACGACGGCGGCTCAATTGCCCAAAGCTCGTGGCGCGACCGCCAGATTTCGGGCGACCCCAATGCCGAGGCCCTGAGCTACAGCCAGTACTTTGCCCAGCACCGCGTGGTGGGCGCCCTCTCGTACCGAGCCACTTATTTGGGACACTTGAGCACTACGGTGTCAGCCTTTTACCAGGCGGCCCCGGCCGGGCGTTTCTCCTACGTGTACACCGGCGATGTGAACGGCGACAACGCCGGCGGCAACAACGACCTGCTCTACGTGCCCCGCAACCAGGGCGAAATTCAGCTGCGCGACCAAACCCTGCTCGGTGCCCCCGCCGGCCAAGCCGGCCAGGCATTCGTGTACACGGCTGCCCAGCAATGGAACGACCTCAACACTTACATCGAGCAGGATGAGTACCTGAGCAAGCGCCGGGGCGAGTACGCCGAGCGCAACGGGGCCCAGGCCCAGTGGCTGCGCCAACTCGACGTGCGCCTCCTCCAGGACATTTTCACCAACGTCGGCAACAATCGCAACACCTTGCAGTTAAGCCTCGACGCGTTCAACATCGGCAACCTCATCAGTTCCGACTGGGGCACCGTCCGGCAGGTGAATCGGGCCAACCTGCTGGCCTTCCAAGGCTACGACGTGCAGGGCCGGCCCAACTTCACGTACCCGTACCTCACGGCCCCGAGCCGCGTCGTCAACTCCGACAACACCGTCACTGTGACGCCCGGCGTACCGCTCACCACCACCTTCCGCGACAACACGGGCCTAGGCTCGCGCTGGCAGATGCAAATCGGGCTGCGCTACATCTTCAACTAAGCCCGGCGGTTCGCCGCCCCTGCGGGCAGTACATCGTTCAACGAAAAGGCAGGCCGGAACTTTCCGGCCTGCCTTTTTTTGCGCCTGGCACGCCGGCCCATCGGGTGCGTTCCACACGGGGTTTGGCTCATCGAACACAGCTACTGGCCGGGTGGTACGCTGGCCCGCCTACTACACAGGTGGCGCTCATGCCGCGCCAACCCCCACAGTTTCTTTTGCTTAAATACCCCACTGCACAGGCACAAAAAAACCGACCTT
Organism: Hymenobacter sp.; assembly: GCA_025356245.1. Lineage (GTDB taxonomy): Bacteria > Bacteroidota > Bacteroidia > Cytophagales > Hymenobacteraceae > Hymenobacter. The sequence goes on along the minus strand of JANXUO010000643.1, from coordinate 1,951 downwards.
GCTCCTACGCAGGGTCGGTTTTTTCGTTTTATGACCGAAACGACTTAAAAGACCGAGTAGTTGGTTTCGACGGCCGTGGTGAATACACCCCCCACGGCACTGGCCGTTTTCGAGAATGCCAGGCCGTTGTGCGTGAGCGTGACACGGCTGGTGCCGTTCACGAGTACGCGGGCCACCAGGTTTTGGGCGTTGGCCGGGCTGCTGGGCGTGGTGCGGCGGCCGGGGCGGTTGGCGGTGGTGAAGACCAGGCGCAGGCCCGTCGTGGGAGCCCCGTCGGTGATGCTGGCCGGCACCGAGGCCGCCGGCACTGTAATAACGGTGGGCGCGGAGAAATCGGTGATGTCGGCCAGCGGCGTTACCGCGCCTACGCCCGAAGTGGGCGGGTAGGTGTACGTGCCGTCAGGATTGGCCGTGGCGGGCAATACGAACACCCGCAGGCGGGGACTTTGCAGCACCGTGTCGCCGGGCAAGGTGCTGGCCGAGCGGCTGTAGCTGATGGTAAGGGTTTGGGCCGGGCGCACAAGCCGGGCCGGGGCGGGCGTGTCGTCGTCGCGGGTGCAGGCCGTCAGGGCCAGGGTGGCAAGCAAGGGCAGGACAAGGTATTTCATGGAGCTGCGTTTGTGAGGCCCAAAGATACGGCCCGGCCCGCTTTACCAACGAGTTGCAAGCGCGGCCACGCCCGGTCGCAACAAAAACGTAACGCAGGCAAGTTGTGGCTTTTAGTATGCCCCGTACGCAAAAGCAGAAAAAAAAGTGCACCAAAATTTGTCTGCCTGGTTTTTCGCCGTACTTTTGCAGAACCAAAACGCAACCGGCGTAGCGGTAACCCACAATCTGGGGGATTAGCTCAGCTGGCTAGAGCGCTTGCATGGCATGCAAGAGGTCATCGGTTCGACTCCGATATTCTCCACTCCCGATACAATCAACAAAATCAGGCAGTTACGGCTTATACCGTAGCTGCCTTTTTTGTTTGCCCGAAAGGCCGGTGTAAACATGGTGTAAACAAGGCCAAAGAACGCAACTCGAATAATGAATAAGCAAGATTCTTACCTAACTCTTCCCAACGAACTCTTTGAAACCGTGGTGCGGCGGTTCAAGAACTCTGTGATGAAAACTTTCAGAGAAACGCGGGCTGATGCTCCCGACAGAAATTTTGTGGACCGTATGTTTCTCAAAGAGTGGGAAGTCGAAGTTGATAAGGCTTTTAGAAATCCTCAAACAGTGAGAGACATAGAAACTGCTCATCGAATTGGCGAACCCGTTTCAAAACTGATTGAGATGCTGGTAGAGGCCAATGGACCGTTTTTGGCCAAGTCAAAAAACCAGTACCTCCAAAGCTCCAAGAAGCTGAACCAAAAAAGGATTGCCTTTAAGTGCATTGTTCATCTGTTTGCATTTAGGAGGGCAGCACATATTGCTAATGGTAGCAAGAATATTACATTTAATATTGTTCATACTCTACCTAGGTCAGTCGAACAGTTTACACTTGGTACTAAACCAGTATCACAGTTGGAAGACACTAGGCTCGCACCCGCAGCATGGGAAAGCGCACAGTCAGTCCTTGCTGCGCTATTTATCACTCTCAGAGATAAAGGGTATATGCCCAAAATACCATCTCAAAGGCTTATTAAAGCCCTTTTTACAAATACCAATTCGATTGATGACTACCTGAGACCATACCGACAAGATGGGGTGGAACTCTTCAAAAAGATTCCTGCCTCAGACTTTGCCGCCTTTAGCAGCATAAAACAAAATAAAAAGAGTCCTCGGAAAAATCAATCTTCTTCTTGACAATCAATTGTTTAACTGATTAAAATAGTCGCGCAGATAGTCGCGCGTCACCAAATTGGGCATGTTTAGTTCTCGTTACTTTGGTCTGTCTTAATTCGACAGCCCCATGCCCCATACCCTCATCCCCCTCTCCCCCGACGACTTCCGGCAGGTAATCCGC